>JAGLFE010000247.1 GCA_023144675.1 Thiomargarita sp.
CTGAACAAAGTTGGTCTCAAAAAACAAAAACCTGTCAGGTATCAAATACCTAACAGGTTTAGGATTACCTATTTTAGGACTACCAAAGCTTCAAATGCGAATAAGAGTTAAAATTTAACATTATTGATGCGCTTCGTTCCTCAGCAGCATCCTACATTTTTACCTTCTTTGAATAAATTAGCAGATTCTTGTTTTCTTCGCTACCGAGGATTGCTTTAAATACACAATCCACAGTTGGATTTATTTTATGTTGCATAAATATTTTCCGCGTTTAACTGGTTAATTATTCACAACCTTCTATTACAAAATTTTGAACTCCATTTATAATAAAAGGTAGTGATTAATGTAGAATTATAAAGCGTAAAATGCTTGACCAGCTAGTTCAAATCGCTGTTCCAAATTTGCCGTTTTATCATTACCGACACCAATACTGGTTAAATACCAAAGTTGTTCCATTTCTTCTACTTTTTGTTGTGGTCGTTTTACTTCTTTTTGACCATCATTAATAGCAGCATTTAAACGAGCAACTTGATAAGCAAGTCGAGCTTTAGTAGCTTCCGCTGGCGATTCAATTCCAGCCAATATTTCCATCCGTACACATAAAGTTTCTTTTTCTTTTAATCCAGCTAAATTAACGGATTTTTCATTAGCCAACAATTTCTGTTGCGCTTGTTGGAAACGTTGTTCAATAGCGGTTTCTAAATCTTGATTTTGCAATTTAGATAAAGCCAACCATTTAGCCTGAATAACTTCTTGCCAATCAGATTCAACAGGAACTTCATTATTTATTTCTACTTCTATGCACAAAGCCGCTTTTTGTTTAAGTAAATCAAGTTCTTTACGTCGTTCTTGAAGCAAATACGATTTATGTTGCTTTTCAACTTGGCGACAAGATTTATCAAACCGCACTTCAATAACATCGTTCTTTTTAGATTTTCTGCGCCCGCCTTTTTCAGTATTAATATGCTCCCATTTCTTTTTAACCTCTCGCCATTCATGCTTGAAAACCTTTAATTGAGTAATCAAATCTCCAGTTTCTGAATTAGCCAAAGTTTCAATTTGTTCACATATACTAACTCTTTCATCCGTATATGATTGGAGTTCTTTTTTATGAGTTTCCTGTTGTTGCTTACGATAATCAAAAACAATGTCGCAAGTTCCACGAAATTCATTCCAAAATTCACGTTCAATTTGGCGAGAATTGGGTACAGTTACTTCCCAATCACGTTGTAATTTCTTAACTTCATCAATAGCTTTATTGGTTTTTCTTTCAGCCGCTTGTTGGAAATTTTGTTCAGTTTCTACTTGTTTAATTTCCTCAATTTCTGCTTGTAATTGTTGTACTATTTTTGTAACTTGTAGCATAATAGATACACGATGATGACAATTTCGTTCACGTTCTTGATCTAAATTATTATCCACAATCTGCATAACGACTTGAAATTGTTTTTGAATAGTCTTTTTATGCTTTCTATCAGTAGGACCAATATTATGCCAATTCTTTTCTGTTTCCCGCACAAAATGGTAAACTTCTTTCCAGTTGGCTTGTTCCCAATTAGTTGTTTCTACAAACTGCTCTAAACTTTTACAAAGTGATTGTTTTTCACAGAAATTCTGTTCCCGTTCTTGAGCTTTAATATTGAAATGAGTACGACAAGGTTCATAAGCCACCTGACAAGCTTTACTAAAACGTTCCCAAAATTCTTGAGAATGTCCTAATGCCCCTAAATCTTTCCAAGTAGCTTGCAATTCACGAATAATATGTGCCATTTCTTCAGGATCGATAGCCGTCAAATCAGTAGATAAATTTTCTACTTTCACACATAAATATTCACGATATAAACGGTAAACTTTTTGACAAGCTTGATTGAATCGGTCTCGTATAGCATTAAATTTTTCCCGATCAGCGTGTGAATAACCACTGGAACCTAATTTTTTCCAAGTGTTTTGTGCCTGTTCAGTTTGTTTTAATACATTTTCAGGCGATTCATCTGTTTCTAGTAACGCTTCTACTTGTTGACATAAAGTTTCCCGCTCAACTTCATTACCCCAATTTTGCCAACTACGTAATTTATTAATTTCACCAACACAATGTTGCAAACGTTTTTCTAAGGAATTATAAGAATCTGTAGTAGTAGATAGTTGAATTCCATCAAATAATTGACGTACTTGTTTTTCCAAAGATAGAGCTGATTTCAATTCTCCTTTTTCCAAAACGGTTTCTAAGTCTGTCAACAAGGGCTTTATTTGTTTAATAGCTTTTGAACTGGTTTCTTTTTGTGATTTTAAAACCACTTGTAACTTGCCAATATGTTGCTTAAACTTATTATCTAATTCAGAAAATAACGACAATGATTGAGAATCATGAGGGCGTTGAACTCGTTCCCAACGTGATTCAAAATGTTGAATACTGTCGGATTTAATCGTTTCTTGATTTGCTAATAAATTATCTAACTGGGCGCAAACAGACTCAAGTTGAGCAGCAGTTTTATCATGGGATTGTAATTTTTTGTATCTTTGTTGAATGGACTGAACAATGCGTTGAAAACGTGATTGCCACTGTTTTTCTTCATCTGTATTTAATTCAGAACTATTTTCCCATTCAGCTTGCAATTCAGCTAATTGTTGATCAAATAGTTGTCTATCTTCATGGTTAATCCGCTGATGTTTTTTTAAAGCTATTAAGGTTTTATCTAATTTTTCACAGATAGTTTGCTTGATAATACGAATTGGAGCTAGGGTCTTTTCCAATTCTAATCCCTGTTCGTATTGAGTGAAAATCTTGCTCAAACTTTGTTCTAATTCATTAAAAGCCGTTTGGTCTGCAATTACTATATCAGTAACTATTTGTTCCCAACGTTCTTTAAGCCGTTGCAATTCAACTTGTTCCCGTTCTAAAACTTTTCTACCATTTTTAACCGCTTGATTGGGATTTAGCGGTGAATTTTCAGCAGTTAAGCGGCGTTTAAAAGCATCAAATTTAGCAAAAATAGCCTTTTTTTCATTCAAAACTTTGGTTGGACGTTCAAGTTTCTCAATGATTTTATCCAATTTTTCATGCGCACTACGACTTACTTTTTTATTATTGTTACGAGAAGCTTTCCAAACTCGTTCTAAAGTTGATTTCTGCGTTAATTTTTCAACAGCTGCGAGACGAACATCAATATTAACGTCATTAATCGCAATATCGCCTACTAATCCTTCCCGTTCCACCTTTGCGAGAGCTAATAAACGCAATTCCGTTTCTACACCATATTGAACAATATAGTTGATTAAACTGCTATCAGTAATTTTTCTAATCCAATCCAAACGCAGTTCTAAAGGTGGACAATCCTCTTTTTGGCAACATAATAATTGTTTAAAACGTTGTTTAGCAAATTCTTGTACCTTATTATTTTCATCCTGTTGCGCAATTTGATTAAGTAATTCTAAGTTATTCACTTTACGAATAGCTATTTTTCTGACTTCTATGGCTTCATCAGATTGTGCCATTTGATTTATAATTTCTGAATCGTTTAAATCTTCTAGTGCTAACTGACGTACACTTGCATCGTGATGTTGCCATTTAGGCTTGATTAATTTAGAAAGAATCATAATATTGTTATTCAATATGCTAAAAGTATTTTCAATCAGTATTAAATTTTAGACAGGAATTATTAAAATGTTAATTATCACAAATAATTATAATACTAAGGTATTATTTTTTTTGAGTATTTTATTAAATCCTGTTTTTGCTATAGATGTTAATACTGCCAGTGCAGAAGAATTAGCTTATGAATTATCAGGTATTGGAAAAGTCAAGGCGCAAGCTATTATTGAATATCGTAATAAAATCGGGGGATTTGTTGCGCTTGAACAATTGCTTGAGGTTAAAGGTATTGGAAAAAAAACCTTGGCTAAAAATCAGCATAAAATTGAAATATCGATAATTAATAACACTAAAATATCTTTTCCAAAAACAATTATTATACCTGAAAATCTTAATCCTAATTCTCCAGTTTCTACGGAAATTCAATATGATCATAACCAAATTTGGGAATTATTGATAATTTTATCTTTATGTATTGTTTGCTTTTTTATTTTTTCATTTGCTTGGTTAAAAAGTGCAATACGAGATAAATCAATTCCCAGAATTCATTCAGTTAATAGTACATTTATTTGCGCAGGATGTGGAAAGACTACTCAGTTTAAAAATATTAGTTATACAGGACATTTTAAATATCAAGCGATTGATGATGATTTACCTCCAGGTTGGTCTTGTATTCTAAACTGGTTAGGTGAACCATGTGATTATTGTCCTGATTGTGCCTTAAAATAAATTGGTAAATAATAACAAAAAATATAAATGCGAATTAAGAGTTAAAATATTCGGTAGTCCTGAACAAAGATGG
>JAGLFE010000248.1 GCA_023144675.1 Thiomargarita sp.
AATTCCCCAATTTGAATATTTTGCAAGGCATCCAAATTTTCACCTTGATAAATTTTAACATCTACTATTGTTTGACCATCATATAAGGTATAAAATACCTCAGTTTTAGACAGCGGTAAAACACTATTTTTGTGAATAATCGGTATATAAGTATGGGGATAAAATTCTCCATCCAATTCCCCAACTGCGCTAGTTCCAAAAGTATAGGGCGTAATATCCACCAATATCGCCGCCGCAGTTACATCATTACCTGCAATTACCGCCGCTTGAATTGCCGCACCCATTGCAACACACAAATCAGGGTCAACTTCAAACCGAGGTGATTTATTAAATAATTCTTCAAGCCGCTGACTAATTAATGGAGTGCGAGTGCTACCACCTACTAATAAAATTTCATCAATATCGGAAGCAGTCAACTTAGCTCCATCCAAAGCAATATGAATGGCTTCTAAAGTTTCATCAATATAATCCGCTATCATGTCCTCATAATCAGCTTTTGATAATTCTAAAGACAGATGAATTGGCGTATCGTTTTGCGTATCTAAATATTCTTCTTCAATAGTAATAAAAGGTTGAGCCGAAAGCTTGCATTTTGCTAATTCAGCCGCTTGATTAATGCGAGTCATTGCTTTATGCGATTTTGTAATATCAATATCAAATTTTGTTGCCAAATGTTTAACGATATAATCAACAATTTTTTGGTCAAAGTCATCGCCGCCTAATTCATTATTACCATGACTAGCAACCACTTCAACTACATCATTTTCCATATTCACTACAGAAACGTCAAAAGTTCCACCACCCAAATCATAGACTAAAATTCGTTTATGGCTACTTTGTTTCACTTCATAAGTTAAAGCTGCCGCAGTCGGCTCATTAATCATGCGAACCACTTCTAAACCAGCGATTTCACCCGCTTCTCGAGTTGCTTGACGTTGAGCATCAGAAAAATAAGCTGGCACCGTAATAACTGCTTTCTTTATAGTTTGTTTTAAAGAGGCTTCAGCAATATTTTTCAAACGTTTTAAAATTATAGCGGAAATTTCTTGGGGCGTATAATTTTTTCCAGCGACTTCGACTTTATTTTCTTTTCCCATTAAACGTTTAATTGATTTAATTGTCCGTTCTGGGTGAGAAATATATTGGTTTTTAGCTGGATTCCCGACCAATATTTCTTCCTGTTCACTAATCCCAACTACAGAAGGTAAAATTTTCTCACCAGCATCCTCAATGAGAACTGCTTTGCCATTTTTTACATAAGCAACTTCAGAGTTAGTTGTTCCTAAGTCAATACCAATAATAATTTCAGTCATTATATTATTTCAAAAATATTATTTAAAATGCGTAACTTTATTTTAATTTAATAGCGTTACAATGTTTTTTTTATTCACTTTGACATTTGCCAGCCGCAACACTTTATTTTGCCATATAAAACCCTTACGTAATTCGCAAGTAACAATTCCATCTGCAACATTAAGTTGAGAATCGGTTTCAACTGCACACATATTGTGAGGATTAAAAGGTTTATTAACTGTTTCTATAGTTTTCACTTGATATTGAGTTAATAATTGCTCCAATTTGCGTAAGGTAATGGTTTGTCCTTCTTGCAGCCGTTGAATAAAATTAATTTCCCGGTTACAAAATAAAGTCCAAGAAGACGGTTGATAATTATTAAGCACAATTGTACCCGCTTCCAAACGATCGTAAATATCTAAAATATCTAGTAATAATAACTTTCTAGCTGCATTTATTTTAGTTTCCTGCTCACTATGACAATGATTCAATTCCTGATTCAACTGTTCATGGCTAGATTCCATAATTTCAAAACTAGATTTAAATATATCTAAAGCTGTTTTTACTTGCCGTGATTCTAATTTAATCTCATTACGCAAAGCTGCTAATTCAGTAAATAAAGAAAATAAATCAATATTTTGTTCATTTTTTGGAATTTGATAATTATCTAAATAAATACTAAATTGGCTTATTAATTCTTCTTTAGTTTGTTCATCCATAAGTAACATTTAAAATGGTTATTTTTTCATATCTTCAAATAAAATAGATGTTTCTAAATGATGAACGAGTACTTTAGTCAAATTATCTTTAGTCGGCTGTAATGAATTTGTAATTTGCTGTAATCCAGTTTCTAAAAAATCACTCAATTCAGGCAATTCGTTATTAAATAATTGATATTTTAATCGTTCATCTTTATTTTGAATTGATTCAAAAGCAGCTCGAATTTGTTTAAATTGTTGCGAAAATTGCTCAGGTGGATATTGCCGAACTTTTTTGAGATACGCAGTTTTTACAGTAATATCATCAGAATTTGCATCTACTTCAAGTATTTCAAAAGGAGTTTTCATTTTATCTAATTTACGAGTTCGAGAGAATTTTTATTTAGTTTATGAAAATAAGTCATCTTCAGCTTCATCCATATCACCAAGATTAAAAAAAGTTCTCAAGTTATCCAAAAACTGAGCAATTATAATTGCAGTTGCTTTATCATTTTGTTCTTCGGCAGTTTCTATAGCGTTTAATAATTGATCTATTTCATCCTTATCTAACAAATAGATATTTCCACTAACTTTACTATATAAATAGTAATATACAAAAATAGGTTCATTATCCCACTCATCTAAGGCTTTATTTGCCAGCAATTTTATTAAAGAATAATATTCTATTGCTAATAAATTTTTACATATTTTTAATAAATTGTTCTTAGAAAACTGCAATTCTAATGCGGCTTTTTTCAAAGGCTGGTTTACTTGATTAATTGCTTCCTGTAAAAATTTAGCATTGCTTTCATTATAAAAATCTAATAAATAAGTAAAATTTAAAAAATCTTGCTGACTAATAGAGTAATTGGCGAATGGAATAGCATTTGTAAGCGATTTAGGGTCAATTTGTTGCAATTGCGCTTCCATCAATAAACGAAATTGGGCTAATAAACCATCTCCAGTTAATTGTATTCCCTTTTGAATTAATTTAAGTGCCTCCGAATTTTTTAGCTTCTGTTTGGCACGAGTTAATTTTTTTATAGGAGATATGTTTTTTCTAATGGTCTTATTTTCAAGCAATCCTTCAATTTGCAAGTTTAATAAACCTTGATTGATTTCAATTAAACCTCGACTTTTCTTATATTCATAATTTTTTGCTTGGTCTAATTCCTTGCTAGCATTAGCATATTTACTAGTTTTAATCAATTTTCGAGCATGAGCGATATGTGAATTTTGGGCAACTTCACGTGCTTTGATATTAATGGAGTCAATTGTTAATAATTTTTCAGCATAGCCTACTGCTTTTTTAAAGGCTTTTCTTTTTACCGCAGATTCCATCGCCAAGGATAATATTTCACCATCTTGTGGAAATTTTTTAACCGAATCATCAGCCCATTTATGATATTTTTTTTGGGGTCCTTGCCATTTTTTATAATTATTAATAATATTAATATAACTAGCTTTATCATCAGCATCATATTTTATACTTTCAATTAATAATTCGGTAGCATAATCACTCATAATTCCAACAGTGCTAGCAATATGACGTAAAATAAGCGCAATTTTTAAATCTAAGTCTGAAATATTGCTTGTAGTTTTAAGGTTTTTAATCGCTACATTCCAGTAATAAATTACCTTTTCTATATCTTTCTGTTGTTCATAATATAAAGCATAAATACGATTTTTATCAAATTTGGATAATTTACAATTAAATATTTTTTCATAAGACCTAATATTTTTAATATCATACGACAATAATGTCCAACAAAACCGCCGACTATATTCCTTACCAAACAAAGTACGATTTTTTACCACCGTTTCAAATAGAACTTTGTAATTATTTTTTTGATAAGCTGTTTGTAATTGGAAAATAGCCTTAATTTTCTCTATATTCCAAGATTTTAAATTAGCTATAAAAACTTTTTCTTGATATTCTAATGATGATAATTTATCTAAGAAAACCGTTAAATTTTGCTCGTTGGAAATAGTAATTAATTCTGCAAAACGATGATAAAACGAATCTTTTGGTACTTTTTTAAGTAATTGTTGCGCTTTATCGGTTTCGGAGTTAAGCAACAAGGCTTTAAAGACCGTGGCAAAATCTCGATATAGAGAACGAAATGGAATTTGTTTTACATATTGTTCAGCAACGACTAAATCATTTTTATAATAGGCGACTAAAACATTTTTTACAATTAGGTAATGTTTTATTACTGGAGCATCTTGCGGAATGATTTTAATTAGTTTTGAATCATCTAAAAATAATGAAACGCTGAGGTAAATCCATAATTTTGATTTGATTGTTTCTGTAATTTCAGTTGATGCTGTTAAAGCAATAATTTTTTTATATTCTTTAGCTTTGATTAACCAATAAATATATTGTTCTGAAGTGGCTTTTTTGCCATGATATAATTCAACTTGATTATCCCATAAAATAATAGCTTCTTTATATAATTGTTTTTTGGCTAAAATTTGCGCCCGTAACACATAAATTTCTGCTAAATCAGATTGCCATTCTTTACGATGTGGTTCTTTTTTCAATAATTGCTTATAAATATCTATAGCTTGTTTATATTGCTTATTATCGAAATAAGTTATTGCCTTAATTTCTAGGGCATCAATCGAATCTACAATTGGAGTTTTTTGTTTATTGCGTCTTTTTTTATTCATTATTAATAAGTTATTAATATTAGGTAACTATCTACCAATTAAAGCT
>JAGLFE010000249.1 GCA_023144675.1 Thiomargarita sp.
TAATTGGTAGATAGTTACAAAAATTAATTATTAAACATAATTTTTATTTATGCAACAACGCTATTAGAGAAGAAAATTTATTTGCTTAAAATCTATAAAGGTGGGAAGTTGTCAAACTTATTTATTATTTAAAAACGAGTAAAAAACTAATAATTTTTAGAATATTATAAAAAGATTTTTAAATTAGGAGGGAGTGATTACTATTTCGATAATGATAAAAAAATAAAAAAAAAGCGTCCCCAAGGGGATTCGAACCCCTGTTGTCGCCGTGAAAGGGCGGTGTCCTAGGCCGTCTAGACGATGGGGACATTTTAAAAATGTCTTAAAAATTTTGCTTTGGAGCTAGGCGGGATCGAACCGCCGACTTCTTGCATGCCATGCAAGCACTCTCCCAGCTGAGCTATAGCCCCTCAAATAATTTTTCTAACTATTTGAAGTTTCAATTTGACATTATAAATATTATTTTTATTTTTGTCAAGTAGTTTTATGAAATATTTTTTATTATAATTATGAAACACTCAGCATATTTACCTTAGATTATCCAATCTTTTAAAAAAATCAATCAACTCATCGCAAAGATACGTGCATTTAAGCGACTTTTATGACGAGATGCCTTATTTTTATGAATAATACCGTTTTTTGCCATTCTATCTATTACTGATACCGCTGCTTGATAAGTTTTTCTTGCATCATCTTTATTACCTGAAGCAATTGCACTTAATACCTTCTTTATATAAGTACGTAGCATAGAACGCCGACCTACATTATGTTGACGATGTTTTTCAGATTGACGAGCGCGCTTTTTTGATTGGGCAGAATTTGCCAAAATATAACTCCTTTATTTTACAAAATGGTGTTTATTTATTTAATAAATAATAATTTTTTATATAAATTAAAATCCAAATATTATACAAAGTATTTAAGTAAAAATCTCTAAATTTAATTTTTTTATTTTATTTATCATTGTATGAAAATAATTTTTAGCAAAGTAATTTTATCTAAATTTTTGAAAATAAAGTAATTTATATGTAATTTTAATTTATTTATAGTTTAAAATAATTATAAAATCAAGATTTATGTATTGACAAAATATATATTTTATGAATCAGTTTAAAGTCAAACATTTATAATTTTGATAAATTTTTTATTTATTTTAAATATCTTAATTAATAATAGGTTATTAACTATGCCAAAAGTAAATTGGCCACATCAGGAAGCGAAACGTTTACAAAAAATCATATCAAATTCAGATAAACCCATTATTTTTGAAACTGGTTATGGTCCATCAGGGCTTCCACATATAGGTACGTTTGCGGAAGTTGCTAGAACCACTTTTGTTATGCAAGCATTAAAGCATATTTCCCCGAATACTAAGGTACGTTTAATTGCTTTTTCTGACGACATGGATGGTTTAAGGAGTTTGCCAGAGAATGTGCCTAATCATGATCAATTACGTCCATTTTTAGGTAAGCCTTTATCTAGTATTCCTGATCCATTTGGTAAATCCGTTAGTTTTGCTCATTATATGAATGAACAACTACAGCACTTTTTAGATTCATTTGGTTTTGAATATGAATTTTTTTCTTCGACTCAATGTTATCAAAATGGAACATTTGATCAAGGGTTAAAGAAAATAATGGATAATTATAATAAAATCAGAACCTTATTTATCGCAACCATTTCTAAGGAAAAACGTGAAAATTGGAGTCCTTTTTTCCCAATTTGTGAATCTTGTGGAAAAATATATACTACTAGAATATTGAATGTAAATAATGATGATTATACTGTAACTTATTGCTGTGATCAAGCTAATGATAATCTAGTTCCTTGTGGTCATAAAAATACCATTAGTATTTTGGGAGGGCGAGTTAAAACTGGTTGGAAAATTGATTGGGCTTTACGTTGGGCGACTTTTGGGGTTAATTACGAAATGTACGGTAAAGATTTAATTAGTTCAGCTAATATGGCTAGCAAAATTTGTACGATATTAGGAGCAAAGCCACCAACATTGTATAAATACGAACTTTTTTTAGATGAAAATGGAGCCAAAATTTCTAAAAAAATTGGCAATGGTATTTCAATGCAACAGTGGATAAAATATTCACCGTTGGGTGGTTTGTTAAACTTTTTGCTAGCTAATCCAAATAAAGCTAAACAAATGGGAATGCCACTTTTACCCAAAATTGTGGACGATTATATTAAAGTATTGGGAACTGAGGGATTAGATAATGTTAATTTTTCCCGATGGTTTGTTGATAGCGTGCAACATCGACATGATGCAACAGGTTTAGAAAACAATGAATTGAGTTATAGTTTATTGGTTAATGTTGCTCAAAATATGGGATTACATGATTCCCAATTACTATATCAATATGCTAAAAAATACGATTCTAATGTTGGGCAAAATGAAAATTTTTTCCGTTTATTATGTGAAAAAGTAATTAATTATTTGCAAGATTATGAGTTAAAAAAAGAAATTGCTGAAGTAGTAATTGATTCCGAATATTTGCCTTATTTGCCAGAATTAGTTAGTATTATTCAAAATAGTGATCAATTTGATACTTTGTCTGGTGAAGAAATTCAAGCTTTACTATTTCTAATTCCTAAAAAGCACGATTTAAATCAGCCTAAATGGTTTAAATTGTTATATTCAATCTTACTTAGAAAAGAAAAAGGTCCTCGTTTAGGTCCATTTTTAAGTATGTTAGGAAAAGAAAAAGTTTTATCCATGTTAAAAACAGCAGTGGTTTAACTAAAAAGGCAAAATTAGGGGAAAGGTAGTTCTAAATCTGGATATAGTTATACATCTGTTTTTAACTTTTCCATATTTATTTTTGTAGCTCCTTTCTCTCTTGTTAATTTAGGCTCTAATCTATTATTCTATCTCACTAAAGTTGTTTTTCCTATCTTAAAATAATTTGCTGTTTCTTCATAATTTAACTGTTTTTCTACTTTTATCTCAAATACTTTCTTTCTAAATTCTACTGAATATGTAATAATCTTTTTTATCCTTTTTTGGTAATTGCTCACTTCCTCTCTTGACAAAAAAGCAAAAAAATATTATATATAACAAATAATGGTAACTATCTACCAAGAAATAC
>JAGLFE010000025.1 GCA_023144675.1 Thiomargarita sp.
ATTTCTTGGTAGATAGTTACGAAAAAAATATATTACCAAACTTAAAGGCAAATTTTTATGAAGGTAATTTCTATCTTTAATAATAAGGGTGGAGTAGGTAAAACTACATTAGCTTATCATCTGTCTCATATTCTTGCTGAGATGGGAAAAAGGATTTTGATTTTAGATTTGGATCCACAATGCAATATTAGCTTGTATGGAATGCAAGAGGAACAATTAGAAAAAATATGGGTAGACGAAGATAAAATTATTGATAATGGATTTTATGATGTTGATATGAAAGGCGATAATTTTAAAAATTTATTAAAAACTACTAGAACTATTCATTTTCTCTTGAAACCAGTAGAAGAAGGTATTTCAGATTTTGAGATATTACCTCCTCCTTTTAAAATAACTGAAAATTTAGATTTAATACCAAGCAGATTAACACTTTCTAAGTATGAGAATAAAATTTCTGAGCGTTGGAGCGGTATGTTCTTAGGAGAATCATTATCCATAAGAACCGTTACCAGAATTAGAAAAATAGCAGAATTATATACAGAGCAAAATAATTATGATTTTGTTATTGTTGATACGTCGCCCAATTTAGGAGCATTAAATAAAGTTATTATCTCTACTGTAGATGGTTTTATAATCCCATGTTTACCTGATATGTTTTCTTTGTATGGGATTAAAAATATTGGTAAAGTATTAACACAGTGGAACAGAGATTTTAGTACTTGTCGTTCTATACTTTCAGAAGAAAAACGTGCACAATTTCCTCAAAAAACGGTTGCATTTTTAGGTTACACTATTTATAACGCAAAAAAAAGGAGCGATAAATCTGAATACTGGAATTTACCAATAGCACATTTTCATTATGCAGAAAAAATTCCTGATGCTATTAAAACCTATATAGATGAGCGAGTTAGAACACATTTATCAGAAGAAATGGTAGAAGTTCCTATTGGAGATAATGCAGTTATGCATACTCATAATACATTTCCAAATATGGCACAAAAATATAAACAGCCTATGTGGAAAGTACCTAAGGAAGAAAAAAACATAGGTAATTCCAAACTTTATAAGGAAACACGAATAAAGTATGAAAAATTTGCTCTTGACTTTCTAAAAAGAGTTAAAACTTTAGATGACTAACACGAATGTTCAATTTGAAAATTCCATTAAAAAAGCATTAGCTAATTTCAATATAAAACTAGAACAACAACGACTGTTTCAAATCCAAAACAATTTGTTGAAAAATCTACAAAAAGAAGTTAAAAACTGTGCGTATTGTAATTCTTTAAAAATAGAAAATCTATCTCTTGAATATGAATCCTTTTATAACGATTTAAAGGAAAGTGGAAGAAGCTATGAAAATATTGTTAATGAAAAGAATTTAGTTGATACATATAGTGCGTTTGAAAAATTTTTATTTGATTGTTTTTACTGTTTATATTATTCTTTTCCAAAATTTTTAGGAGATAAAATTAATATCAACACGGCAGATTTATTTATAGATGAGGATATAGAATTATGTAAAAGAGATGTTATTGAATTGAAAGTTAAAAGTTTTATTCAAGCAAAAAATATAAAGGATATTATGACTGAATTTTCTAAAATTTTTAAAATTGGAAGTAAACAAGAAAATATATCTACTATTTTAAGGGAAGAAAATAGATATTTTATACCAAATTTCTTTAATTAGAAATCTTATTATTCATAACAATAGTATTGTAAATCGTATTTATACAGAACAAATTAAACATATTTTTAATGTTAAATATGAATTTAATGAAGGATACAAGGTATTAGATAAATTAGAAATTATAGTAGAAGATTTAAAAAATATTTCAACTAAAGTATGTGAAAAAATAGCAAATATTCTCATTAATGATAATAGACGTTTGATTGAATATCATAAAAATAAATAATATATATTATAATAATTATTTTGTAACTATCTACCAAGAAATACATATAAAATGTAGCATCAATCATGTTAAAATTTTAACACTTAATTCGCATTTAAAGCTTTAATTGGTAGATAGTTACATTTTTTTTATAATAACAAACTCACTCTAAGTAGTGAAAAAACACATGAGTTTGAACTCATTTATCTGAAAAACTATAAATTATGAAAAAAAATCAATTATATTCGTTTATAATATTTTCAATGTTAATCAGTAGTTGTGGCAAAAATGTTCAATCCGATAATATTCCAAATAAATATAAACCAAATGAAACTGCAAAAATTAATTTGCAATTAGGTGTGGAATATATGCGGCGCAAAGATTATGATATTGCACTAAATAAATTGCAAAAGGCATTGAGAATAGATAATAATTATGCCGATGCGCATAATGCAATTGCGGTATTATATGGACGTTTAGATATGAGTATGCAAGCTCAAATCCATTACAAAAAAGCTCTTGTATTTAAACCAAATGATTCGGACATTCATAATAACTACGGGCAATTTTTATGTGAGCAAAAACAGTGGTTACAAGCAGAAAAGCATTTTTTAAAAGCTGTGGAAAATCCTGTTTATAGGAATTATGAAATTCCTTATACTAATGCTGGTTTATGTGCTATTAATAACAATGATCTTTCTAAAGCAAGCAAGTATCTGCACCAGGCTTTACAAAAAAATCCTAAATTTCCTCGAGCTTTATATCGAATAGCGGATTTAAATTACGAACAAAATAATTATGTTAAAGCCTATAAATATTTGCAACGATATGTTGCAGTAGCTAAACATACTCCTAAAACACTGTGGTTAGGTATTAAAATTGCTCGAGCAATGGGTAATAGAAATATAGAAAGCAGTTACATATTATTATTGCGAAGAAATTTTCCAGATGCTACAGAAATTGGTTCGCTTTAGTGTTAATTTTTCGCTAATTACATCAGAAAACAAATTTTATTTTTTTTAGAGGTAAACTAATGAATTCACAAGTTGATAATGAAGATAATAAGGATAACCTAGATTTAAAAACAAATAATGAACTTGAAACAGCAGATTTAAAATTAGAAGTTGGTAACGAAAAAGAAAATGATGAATCTAATGCTGATTCTAAAATATTGGATGATATATCAAAAGACCATGAAAGTAGTGATAATAAAAACTCAACAGATTTAGCCAGCAGTTTTATTATTGACGATGACGATAAAAATGATAGTTTATCTATAAAAAAACCTCCTCAAACGGAAACTGATAGCTTAATTTCTACGGAAATAGATTCTTCCAAAGAAGAAAATAAAAATAATAGCGATTCTAGTTTTTCAGATAATCATTCAGATAATCATTTAGTTGGTCTTGATGATGAAGATTATAAAAAGGACATTTTTTTAGCTCCAAAACAACAAGAAACTACTCAATTAGATAGCAAAGAAAATAGTTATCATGCCGAGAATTATTTAAAGCAGAAAGATAACACAAATATAACATCGCCTAAGCTTATTTCACCAGAAGTTATAACAACAATGGAAGATAATTCCATTCTTTCACCTGGAGAACGTTTACGGAAAGCTCGTAAAAAAGCTAATTTATCAATTAAGCATGTTGCAGATAGATTATTTTTAGATTCTCGGGTAATCGAATTACTTGAAAAAGATGATTATGAAAATTTACCACCAATTATTTTTATTCGTGGTTATTTACGTAATTATGCTAAATTGCTAGATATTCCTTTAGAATCTATTGTAGAAAGTTTTGACAAAAAGAAACTAAATTCATCTTCTGCTACTTCGATCCCAAAAAGGAAACACAAGCATAAAGAAACAACTAGTAAAGATTTGTGGCATACAATGATTACTATTACTGTTGTTATTATTTTAATAGTTTCAATATCTTGGCAATTTCGTTCCAAACCTGATAATTTAGACGATATTCAACCAGTAATACCATCAGAAAATATTGATGTTAATGAAGATAACTTATGGGAAAATAATCCTGATAATTTTATAAAAGAAAATACGGTGTCTGATAACCAAGAAATTAATTTGATTGATGTTAATCAAGATCAACCTGTTATAGATAATAATCCAGTTCAAGTAATTGATTCTACCGCATCTTCACAAACTGAAATAACGGAAATCACAGAAAAATCTTTAATCTTGCATTTTAAACAAAGAGTATGGATGAGAGTAACTGATAGCACTAATACGCAATTATATGAAGGTATTAGTAGTGCTGGTAAAATTATTTCATTAGCTGGTAAACCACCTTTTAACATCAAAGTGGGAAATAATGGTGTTGATATTGAATATAATGGACAAACTAAAAATATAGGTAAATATCCTAAAAAGAATCGGAATACCTTTATTATTGATAATCAAATTCAATAAAAATATGTTGCTAAATTAATCGGTAGTCTGGCACAAAGTAGTCGTAAACTTGCTAAATTATATTTAGACGATTTTTCTGAAAAATAACTACGTTATTCAGGACTACCAATTAATCAATTTTTACCGCCTTTTTGTTTACAAACTCTTCTCTTATTTAGGAATAAGTGTGAAATAATTTTTTTATTTTATGCAAGTTCCTTCTTTTTTTTGTACTCCTTCAGACTGAGATATTAAAAAAATGACTTCTAATTCATATTTCACAGCCGCTCAACAATACATTCCAGGTGGGGTTAATTCTCCCGTTCGTGCTTTTAAAGGTGTAGATGGAACTCCTGTTTTTATTAAAAAAGCCCAAGGTGCTTATATTTATGATGTTGATGACAAACGTTATATAGACTATGTTGCTTCCTGGGGACCAATGATTGCTGGGCATACTCATCCAAAAGTAATAACCGCTGTTAAAGAAGCTGTAAATAATGGATTAAGCTTTGGAGCTCCAACCGTTATTGAAACTAGCGTTGCTGAGAAAATTTGTGCAATAATTCCTTCAATTGAACTGGTTAGGATGGTAAATTCAGGCACTGAAGCAACTATGAGTGCCATAAGATTAGCGCGAGGTTATACTGGACGGGATAAAATTGTCAAGTTTACTGGTTGTTATCATGGGCATGCGGATTCTTTATTAGTAAAAGCTGGGTCAGGCGTGCTAACTTTGGGTTTACCAAATAGCCCTGGCGTACCAGCTTCTTTAGCTGAACATACATTAAGCCTCCAATATAATAATCTTGAACAAGTAAAAACTGTATTTGCTGAATTAGGTTCTGAAATTGCCTGTATTATCGTTGAACCAGTGGCAGGTAATATGAATTGCATTCCTCCAATTCCTGGATTTTTAGAAGGTTTACGTGCGATTTGTGATGAATATAATAGTGTACTTATTTTTGATGAAGTAATGACTGGATTTCGAGTTGCATTGGGTGGTGCGCAAGCATATTACCAAGTAACTCCAGATTTAACTACATTAGGTAAGGTAATTGGTGGCGGAATGCCTGTTGGAGCATTTGGTGGAAAACGTGAAATTATGGAGCATATTGCACCACTTGGAGCAGTTTATCAAGCTGGTACGCTATCGGGAAATCCAATTGCGATGGCAGCGGGATTAGCTACTTTAGAAATTATTTCAGCGACTAATTTTTATACCGAATTAGGTCAAAAAACGAAACAATTTGTTGAAGCTATATTGGAACGAGCTAAAAAAGCGGGTATTTCAATGCACGGAACAGCGGTTGGGGGGATGTTTGGTTTATTTTTTACTGAATTGAATAAAGTAGAAAATTTTGAACAAGTAAGTACTTGCAATGTTGAGCAATTTAAGCAATTTTTTCATGGTATGTTGGCAAAAGGTATTTATTTCGCTCCTTCTGCTTTTGAAACGGGATTTATTTCTTCCACTCATACAACAGCGGATATTGAAGCAACTTTGGATGCTGCGGAACAAGTATTTGCAAATTTTTCTTAAACATAACCAATTTATGTAGAAAAATGGTAACTACTCGCCATCAATATTTTTTTAAAAATCGTGTCCATCTATCAAGTTAAGAAGTTAATTACGAAATACGTATAAAATTAAGTAAAAAATGTAGGATGCTATTAGGGAACGAAACGCATCAATCATATTAAAGCTTTTAATTTCAATACTTTAACTCTTAAATAATAGATAAAAAATTTAGGTCGAGTTATAAAAACATATTGGATAATAAATGAAAAATATAGTCGGACAAACGCCTAGGGGCGAGGATTTTTTCCCACGCAATAAAATTATTAATAAGATTTATCGGCGTTTAGGTACTGGGAGTAATGTTTATATGGCTGCGCCGAGAAGAGTTGGTAAAACAGCTATTATGCGCTATTTGGAAGATAAGCCGAGAGATAATTATGAATTTCGCTATCTTATCACTGAATCCATAGATAATCCCATTGATTATTTTAAACGCCTGTCAGAAGCTTTGCATCATTTAAAATCCCTGTCTGGAAAATCGCTTGATCGAATTAAGGAACTTATCCCTAAAATTGGTAAAGTTAGCATTGTATCAACGGGAGTCGATGTTAAGTTTTCTAAAGAAGCTTATGAAATATTTGAGGAATTTAAAGATTTAATTAAGAATTTGGAAGTTCAAGATAAAACTGTGGTACTTATGGTGGATGAGTTTCCCCAAACGGTAGAAAATATTTTGCGTAAACAGGGGGAAATAGCGGCTGAACAATTTTTGCAGTTTAATCGGGAAATTCGGCATCAAGCTGATAGCAATATTCGCTTTTTATTGACGGGTTCGATTGGTTTACCAGCGATTGCGGATAGATTAAATGCAACTAAAGAAATTAATGACCTTAATGTGATTGAAATTTCACCGTTAAATCGTGAAGAAGCCCAGCAGTTAGTAACGGGATTGTTTGCTTCTGAACAAGTCGTTTATGAAAATAATGTAGTTGCTAGTTTATTGGATAAAATTAATTATTTTGTGCCATTTCATTTACAATTGTTGGTGCAGGAATTGACCGATATTTATTTTGATAACGAAGAAAAATTGGATAAAACGGCAGTTGACAAGGCTTTTGAAAAAGTTTTAAACCAGCGTAATGATATTTATTTTCGGCATTACTACAGTCGTTTGGAAAAAACCTTTGAAAATGAGAATGAATATAAATTTGCCTTAACTGTCTTAAAAATCTTGACTCAACAAGATAGTTTATCTAAATTAGAAATAAGCAATTTACCTCTTAAATTGGGCAATTATTCTTATGTTTTGAGAATTTTAGAATTTGATGGTTATATTTTTAGTTCGCAAGAAGGTACAAATTATCAATTTATTTCGCCACTGTTGAAACTTTGGTGGAAGCATTATGTTTTTTAGGTTTTTAGAGGTAAAATATCATGTCATTTAATGAATATAAGAATTATTCATCGACTGAATTGGAAACAATTTTTAAGGTGAAAATAATAGCTGAGGGGAATTTATTTATTTTAACTCAATTGGCAATAGTTATACTGATTTACAAACCAAAGTAGATTTGATGGAATCACGTATAAGTATATCCACAGATGCAGGCAATGAAGCCACTAGAAGTAGTCTTTTAGGTAGTCCTGAACAAAGTAGTGATGGTCTCAAAAAACCTGTCAGGTATCAAAGACCTAACAGGTTTAGCACTACCTATTTTAGGACTACCGTTTTTTAGTATCACATATTTTATGGGAAGCGGTTACAAATTATGATTTAGGGATATTTTTTGAGCCACAGGTAGAAATTAATCAACAAGAAACACCTAATTTACCGCATCAGTTAAATGGTAAATATGATTGTGGTTTAAATTTAAATAAGATTGATTTTGTTTCGCCTATTATTTCAGTGGTTGAAGTAAAACCGAACCAAATTGCTAATGTCTTAGGTCAATGTTTGGCTTAAATGTATGCTACTTTAAAAAAATTTAAGCAAAAAAAAGTGTACAGCATCATAACTGATGGTGAAATTTGGAAATTTTTGTTATTAGAAAATTCATCGTTAACGGTTGATAAAAAAGCTTATTATATTAGCAATGTATTAGATATTGTTGATAGAGTTGGTTATATCGCCGAAAAATTTAAAAACGGAGTGAAGAAGTAATGACAACAAGAGCAGAATTATATAGTTTGATTGACACTTTACCAGATAGTGAATTGTCCGCAGTGCGATGGTTTTTAAAGTGTGTTCAAAATCATAGTGATCTAACTTTGCAAGTAAAAAATCAACAAGCGACTCTTTCTAGGTATTTACGAGGAGAAATTTCTCAAGAGCAAGCAGCTAAATTTGTTGGTTTAAATCGACGGGATTTTTTATTGGAACTAGCTAGTGAAAAACAGGATGTGTTTGCTGTTGATTTTGATGATTTAAAAGAGGAAATAGCTCGTGGATAAGTATTTTATTATTGACGCTTCTCCTTTAATTTTTTTGACTAGGGCTAATCAATTAAATTTATTAAGACAAATTATCAATTCGGATGTAATTGTACCTGCTGCTGTAGAAACTGAGATTCGGCAATATGGAAAAGATGATATTACTGCACAAATGTTAGCTCAAACAAATTGGTTAAAAGTTGTTAATGTACCTTCTATTCCTAATGTTATTCAGAAGCATCGTTTAGGAATGGGAGAATCAGCAGTTTTAGCTTGGTCTTATTTACACTCAAATACAGAAGTTATTATAGATGATTTATCTGCTCGCCGTTGTGCTTCTGCTTTAAATATTCCTATGCGTGGAACACTTGGTTTAGTGTTAATTGCTAAACAACGTGGTATTATTCCAGCCGCAAGACCAATTATAGAAAAATTACGCCAATCTGGAATGTATCTATCCGATGTAATTATAAACCAAGCCTTATCGTTAATCAAAGAATAATGAAAAATCTAGCCAACCTCTACAATCCCCATTCGCAAACCAAGCAGGAATTGATTGATAATTTCGTCGTGCGGCAGAAACTATTTAAAAAGTTGTTTCAAAAAAATCGAACAATTGGCAGTGGATTATGCTTGATTTAGTTTATAGTTGGAATAAATAATAACATTATGAAAAATATGGAAGATTATCAAGACAAAGAACTGATAGAGCAACTAGAACGCTCAAAAACTTTACTTAAAATAAGTGTGGCTTTATCCGCCGAAAAAGATAACACTCGATTATTGGAAATGATATTGCAGGCGGCGAAACGTATCGCATTTGCGGACGCTGGTACTTTATATATTCGGACGGATGATGATAAACTTAAATTTGCGATTATGCTTAATGATAGTTTAAAAATTCATACTGGTGGCACCAGCGGAGTGCCAGTTATTTTGCCTCCCTTG
>JAGLFE010000250.1 GCA_023144675.1 Thiomargarita sp.
GATTGATGCGCTTCGTTCCTCAACAGCATCCTACATTTTATAGGTATTTCTTAGTAGATAGTTACATTAGTTTAAGCATAATTCTGTTAATTCAGCTAAGATTAAATTTTTATATCTAGTTTCCAAAACTGGAGAAATTTTTATTGCCGCAATAATTTGTTCCTGCACATCTTCATTAATAAATCCTCTAATTCTTCGTTGATCATTTTTTACCTGTTCAATAATATTATCCAAGGTAAAATAACTATAAACTTCTCGACAATCAATATAAGAATCATGTGGTAAAAAATAATGATCATTTACAGATAATAATACTTGCGTTGCCTTCAAACAGGCTTGACTTTTTATATAAGGATGTATTTTAGAATTAATCATTAATAACAATGGATTAGGGTACAAACTAATTAGTAGTAAATGTTTATTTTTCGCTGGTGTTGTAAACTCGCAATATAATCTTAATAATTGCCAAGGCAAAATATTTTCACGAATAAATCTTTCTTGCTGTTTCCAAGTCATAAGTAATTCCTCCTTTTGTTAATTAAGTTAATTAGAAAATTTCAAGCAAAAAAAAAGCCACAAGTTCAATTAAAAAATGATTACTTGTAGCTTATTTAAAATAATTCTAAATAAATAATTTAGCTAGGTTTTAAAAAATATGTAATAGATATTTAGGCTAACACCAAGTTTTATAAAATTAGATAGATATTTCTAAATAGCAACAAGGTTATTAAAATAACTGTTATTATTAGGAATCTAATATTGATAATATTTAGTAACACTTTATATCTATTATAGTCTAATGAAATAGTAAAATCCAGTTTTTAAGCAAAAAAATCATTTATTAGTTTTTATTCTGGACATGGATTATATAAAAAATCAAGTAAATAGCGGTTTTTAAAAGTTGATACAATAGATTTAAGCTCAATAAAACTATTTTCATTAACTGTTTCCCAAGCATTGTTATGATTAAATTCTTCCATTGATATATTTTTATATTGTTCAATGGCGCAATCTAAACATTCTAAATCAGATTCGCTGAAATAATCAGTTAATGCTAGTCGAAGTGGTTTGATTAAAAAATCATCGACTATAAATGCTTGTTTAGCAATTTTTAAATCAATAAATGAACTTGAATTATCACGAACTGCTTTTAAAATATTGTAAGTTTTACTGGGAACTGGACCAGATTTCATTGCAATATAATGATCACCACAAATAAAACGCCCACATTTTTCTAAGTGCATTTTATCGGCAAAATACATGATTTTAGCAATATGATAAAAAGTAGGTTGCTGTATATTTTGTCCAATATATAAGATTGTTTCAAGTGATTTTTTGGTTTTGAATTGAAAAGGATATTCCATATTTTGGCTATGCGTAAATTACCTAATTGTAATAATAATATTTTTACTTTGACTAGCAGCTTCTTGATTGCCACGCCATAATTTAACTAATTGGTTATTAACATCATAATTATATAAAATATTGTAATCTTTGAGCAATTTTAATATTCTTTCACGTTTCCATAATTTGTTAAAATGCTTTACATCATTATTTTGGTATAACCATAAAATAACAGTATGTCCTTGTAATACAATATTTAATGCTCTACGTAATCTTGCTCCTAAAGATTCTGGGTCTCGTAAATCAGTTATTTCATTTATATTTGTAGCACTAAGCTTAATCGTTTCTAAATGAACCATATTTTCGAGTAATTCATCCAATAAACCGAAAACAATGCGTACCAATTTAAAATGTATAGTTAATAACTGATATAAGCGTTTTTTTGTTACCAAATGAGTTCTTAATACTTGATAATCTTTATCTGTGCTAATAGCTATCGTTAATATTTGTTGTTCATCATCCACATATAACTTTAATTTTTGCAATTTGAGAAAAGTTAATGCTTTAGTAGAAAACATTTCCCGATCAGCACAAAATTCATTAAGCAAACGAATACTGTTTGTTAAAGTTCTTTGATTATCCATTAGTATTAAATGCTAATCTATTTCATTTAAAAGAATAAACCATTTAATGGTGAAGAAGCACTACCATAACGTTTACGTGGCATCCGTTCGGCAAGATAAGCTTCACGTCCTGCTTCAATTGCCTTTTTCATTGCTGAAGCCATTAATAAAGGATACTTAGCGGCAGCAATCGCGGTATTCATTAAAACACCTTCACAACCAAGTTCCATTGCAATCGCCGCATCTGAAGCAGTTCCTACTCCAGCATCAACTAAAATCGGCACATGTGCATTTTCTAAAATGCTGACAATATTAAACGGGTTGCGAATACCTAAACCAGAACCAATCGGAGCAGCCAATGGCATTACAGCGACACAACCTAATTCTTCAAGCCGTTTAGCAATAATTGGGTCATCATTGGTATAAACCATCACTTGAAAGCCGTCTTTAACTAAAGTTTCAGTTGCTGACAAAGTTGCGGTAATATCGGGAAATAAAGTTTTTTCATCACCTAATACTTCTAATTTTACTAAATTGTGTCCATTAAGCAATTCTCGTGCTAATTGACAAGTACGAATCGCATCTTTAGCCGTATAACAACCAGCCGTATTTGGTAAAATAGTATATTTATCAGGAGAAATAACATCCAATAAATTAGGTTGCTCTGGGTCTTGCCCAATATTAGTGCGTCTAATTGCGACCGTAACAATCTCAGCACCACTAGCTTCAATTGCTAATCGTGTTTCTTCTAAATCCTTATATTTACCAGTACCGACCAGTAAACGTGAATGATAATTTTTACCAGCAATAGTTAATGCGTTGTCAGTAAATGTATGTTCAGACATATTAATTTTTTCCTAATAAAACTTTGAAAATATTATTTACCATAGCAAATAAAGAAAAATTATACACGAAAAAAATAAAAAATGTTAAAACAAAAGAAAGTGAGAATTCCGCAACGAGATTTAACGATATAGCCAAACCCGCATCAATGTCAGTAATTTATTAGTATCAACGGGCTTGGTTAAATAATCATTTGCACCCGCTTTAATACATTTTGCTTTATCATCCTTCATTGCTTTTGCGGTCAGAGCAATAATTGGCAATTTACAAAAACGTTGTTGTTTTCTTAAAGTTTGGATTGCTTCATAACCATCCATTTCAGGCATCATAATATCCATTAAAATAATCGCTACTTCAGAATGCTTATCCAATAATTCTAAGGCTTCCTTACCATTTTCAGCAATAATAGCTTCCATACCTTTGCTTTCTAAAAAAGTGGTTAAGGCGAAACTGTTACGAATATCATCATCCACGATTAATACTGTTTTAGCTTTTAATATTGCTTCTTTATCATGCAACATCTTCAAAATTTTACGCTTTTCTTCAGGCAATTTAGCTTCCACTTGATGTAAAAATAAAGTAGTTTCTTCCAATAAACGTTCTGGCGATTCAACTGCTTTGAATAACATATCAGGTGGAAAACATTCAAATAATTCCGCTTCTCGCAAAACTAAATTTTCATTAGAATAAACAATGGTAGGAATCTGAGATAAATTGCTAGTATTACGTATTTTTTCACATACTTCTGGCTTAATTTTTTTCTCCAAATCTAATATAATACAGTCTGGAGATATTTTATTAAGACTTGTTAAAGCAATTTCTAAATTTTTAACAATTGTAATTTGTACCGATTCACCAGCAATAAGTTTTTTAATTTGTATTTGATGCTGTTCATTATCACTAATTAATAAAACTTTTCTCACAGTTTTTTCTAAAAATTGTTTGATTTTACCAAATGTACCTGCCAAGTCATCCATATTAACGGGCTTATGCAAATATCCAATTGCCCCCATCTTTTTAACTTCAACATCTTGCTCAGTTCCCCCAGAAATAAAGTGAACGGGGATATGTCGAGTATCGAAATTGTCTTTCAACCTTTCCATAACGGTTAAACCATCTATTTGCGGTAAGCCAATATCTAATATTATGGCATGAGGCTTGTATTTACTAGCTAATTCTAAAGCAATTTTTCCATCTTCTGCAATAATGCTTTTGAATTGTTTTTTCCGCGCTAATTCAGATAAAATAGTGGAAAATTTGCGGTCGTCTTCCACAATTAAAATAAATTTATCATCAGCTTGCAGATTATCTCGGTCATCTATAATTGCTTTATTAGTTGCTACCGTTTGTGGAATATCTATAGCTGGCTCAGTTTGAATGGATAAACTTTTAGCTTGGTTAGCCAATACATTTGTTTCAACAACGGGAAATGCTGTCTTGATTTGATTTTCATTTTCAGTATTAAAAGGTGGATTTAATGGCAAAAATAGTTTAAAAGTACTACCTTTCCCTGCCTCGCTTTCCAAAATTAATTCACCACCTAATAAGCGGGTTAATTGACGAGAGATGGATAAACCTAGCCCAGTGCCTCCATAACGGCGACT
>JAGLFE010000251.1 GCA_023144675.1 Thiomargarita sp.
CTCGATTAATGGGCGGGGAATTAATTTTAACAAGTGAAGAAGGTAAAGGCAGTACTTTTAGCTTAATTTTGCCTGAAAAAGAACCTGATAAAGTCCAATCTCCAACTCTAACCGTTTCAAAACCAGCAATACCTTCTAGCAATAGCACTGAGTTACTAGATGATTCAGTTCCAGATGATAGAAATAATTTAAAAATTAAAGATAAATCATTGCTTATTATAGAAGATGACCGAAATTTTTCGGGTATTGTCATGGAGTTAGCCCATGATAAAAAATTCAAATGCTTATTAGCCGAAGATGGAATTACGGGTCTAAAGCTAGCGGAAGAATATACTCCTAAAGCTATTATTTTGGACATTAATTTGCCTAAAATGGACGGCTGGACGGTGATGGAGAAATTAAAGGATAATCCAGATACCCGACATATTCCCGTTCATTTTATGTCGGCAGATGATAAAATGATGGATGCAAAAAAATTGGGAGCGATTGGTTATTTACTCAAACCAAGTAATGTCGAAGGATTACAACAAGCGTTTAGCCAAATAGAAGGCTTTTTGGATAAAACGGTGAAGAATTTGTTAATTGTTACTGATATTGATGCTCATCATCAAGAAATTATAAATTTATTAGCAGGAGATGGTATCGAAATACAGCAAGTATCAAGTATAGAAAAAGCTTTTGAGACATTTAAACAGCAAAGGCATGATTGCATTGTTTTAGACTTAGATGTAGAAAAAGGTACGGGTAGTCAGTTATTAGCTAAAATGTGTGAAAACAATACGCATTGTCAAAGTCCAGTTATTATCTATGCTAATCGGGATTTAACAACTGAAGAAAATATTTTATTAAATAGTTGTGCTAATGAAATGCCATTAAAATCTGTTCACTCTTTTGAACGTTTATTGGATGAAGTAACCTTATTTCTCCATCAAATTGCTGCTGATTTACCTTCTGAAAAACGTGATATATTACAGATGATACATAATAAAACTGAAATCTTTCATAATAAAAAGGTGTTGCTAGTTGATGATGATACGCGCAATAGTTTTGCTTTAACCACAGTATTAGAAGACTATGATATGGAAGTAATTGTTGCAGTAAATGGTAAAGATGCCTTAGAAAAATTAGCAAAACATGATGACATTGCAATTGTGCTTATGGATATTATGATGCCTGAAATGGATGGTTATGAAGCTATGAAAAAGATTAGGCAACAATCTAAATACCGTAAATTACCCATCATTGCCCTCACAGCTAAAGCCATGAAAGAAGATAAAATAAAATGTATTGAAGCGGGGGCAAATGATTATTTAGCTAAACCAATTAATACCGATAAATTGTTATCGTTGATGCGGGTTTGGTTGTATCGGTAAGTTGGGTTGTAAGGAAATCAAAAATTGTTTAAAAATCTTCCTTATTTTTTTGCTATAATAAAAATAAGTAACAACATCAACCTTTTTTCGTAATTACTCACCGCCTATTATTATATTAAATAGGGTAGGTTTATACCCATACAGTTTTAATTATTTTGTAGTGTCTGCCCTGAATAACTTCTATTTTTTCTTAAATTAGGGGTGGGTGAGCAATTACCTTTTTTCTAATATACTTGGAATATATGTAATGAATTTTTTCAATAACTTGAATTTTTTCAATAACTTTAAAGTTGGAACTAAAATATTTTTTGGTTTTCTTATGATTTTAGCTTTGATAGTAATAGTTGGAAGCCTAGCTTTATTCCAATTTTCTCAAATCAAAACAACAGTTACTAATTTAGCAGATAATTTGGCTCAAGATCAGTATTTAGCCGAGCAAATGGTTACACAGATTTTACTCGTTCGTTTTTATGCAAATAAATATATTCGTAATCATAAAACTAGAGATTTAACACGTTTTAAGGAAGAATTATCTCGTTTTGAAAAATTCTTAATGGAGGCAAGTATTAAAATTACTAAAAACGAACGGGTTAAAATGCTTAATGAAATTAAAACGGGTGTAAAACATTACAGTGAAAATGTTACCAAAATAATTCAGTTATTGAATAAACGTCGTGAAATAATTACTAAAACCGTGAATGTTCAAGGACCTTTGGCTGACCAAAAATTGGAGAAATTGCGCGATAGTGCTTTTAAAGCAGGTGATGGTATTGCAGCATTTTATGCAGCTAATATACAACGGGATTTTTTATTAATACGTTTAGATGCGTTTAAATATTTGGAAGAAGGGAAACTTGAATGGGTAAAAAAATTGGATCAACGTTATCAAGAAGTACAGTCTGCTTTTAAATATCTTAAACAAGAAATGCAAGACCCAACTCGTCAGGAACTAGCACTAGCTGCTCAAACGAGCATTGAACAATACTACCAAGCTTTTATAAGTTTGCAAGCCGATTATAAAGCACAAAATCAAATTATTGAAACGCAATTAAATATAATTGGTCCAAAAATACGTGAAACTGCTTCCAAAATGTCAAAAAGTGTGTCAGTTGATTTTAATGCCACTAAACAAAAAAATGATATTTTAATTAATCAAATCCGTTGGCAATTGAATTTTATGATGTTAGTGGCTCTTTTTATCGGTATCAGTCTTGGTTTATTTATTTCTCGCAACATTACCTTGCCACTCGTAAAGGTAATTGAAATGAGTAATCAAATGGCAATAGGAATGATTAAACAAAATGTAAACAATGATGCCAAAATGAATAAATTGCTCAATCGGGTAGATGAAATAGGTAATCTTGGACGTGCTTATAATAACTTAGCGAATTATTTTAACGCCATTATTACAGATATTGTACATGTTTCCCAAGGTTTAGCAAAAGGTGAAAGTGTTGTTACTCAAGCTAAATATCAAGGTGATTTTATTCAAATTAAAGATGCTTTAGAAACAGCTTCTTCTAAACTAACCACCACCATGAAAAAAAACACTGTTCAAGATTGGATTAAAAGTGGACAAGCTAATTTAGATGAATTAATTCGTGGAGAGCAAGATATTACAACCTTAGCAAAAAATATCATTGCCTTTTTATGTAAATATATGAATGCGCAGGTAGGTTTATTTTATCTCGTTAAAAAAGATGAAGAAATACCTTATTTGCAAATTATTGCTGGTTATGCTTATGTTGACGATAATCAACGCCCGAGTAAATATTTACTTGGTGAAGGTTTAGTCGGGGAAGTTGCCTTGGAAAAGAAACCTTTAATTTTTGCCCAAACAATTGAAGAATGCCCAAACATTATTCGTTCTGGTTTAGCCAATGCGATGCCACGGAATTTAATTTTACTGCCTTGTTTATATGAAAATGAGGTAAAAGCAGTAATTGAAATCGGCTCGCAAGCAAAAGTGTCTGATACCCAATATAAATTTTTGGAACAAGTAATGTCTGGAATTGGAATTGCCATAAATACTGCTGATTCGCGGGCTAAAATGCAAGTTCTATTAGAGCAAAGTCAGCAACAATCGGAAGAATTACAGCAAAAGCAACAGGAAATGCAAGATACAAATCATAAATTACGTTCTCAATCCGAAGAATTGCAATCTCAACAGGAAGAGTTACAAACTCAACAAGAAGAATTACGCCAAACTAATGAAGTTTTAGAAGAACGTACTAGCAGTTTAGAAAAGCAAAAAGGGCAAATTCAGAATAAAAATAAAGCTTTAGAACAAACTAAATCTGAAATGCAAAAAGCCCAAGAAGCGATTCTGATTAAAGCCAAGGAATTGGAATTGGCAAGTAAGTATAAATCTGAATTTTTAGCCAATATGTCCCATGAATTGCGAACTCCTTTAAATAGTTTGTTAATTTTAGCCCAATTATTATCTGAAAATAAAAAAGGTAACTTGGATGATAAGCAAGTTGAATACGCTAAAACCATGTACAGTGCTGGCAATGATTTATTAACTTTAATTAATGATATTTTAGATTTATCTAAAGTGGAAGCTGGTAAGGTTGAAATTAATTGGGAAGATATAGATTTAAGTGATTTGTTCAACACCATCAAACAAAAATTTCAGCCCATCGCTGAGAATAAAAATTTAGGTTTTGATATAACTATTGCCACTAATATACCTACGATAATTATTGCCGATGGACAACGAATTAAACAAATCGTCAATAATTTACTATCCAATGCTTTTAAATTTACTAGCAAAGGTAATATTCAGTTAATAGTTAAACGCCCGCTTGAAGTACCAATAAATCTTGGCGGTCATAATTTAGAAGTTAATAAAACTTTGTCGATTGATGTTATTGATTCTGGGATTGGGATTCCCAAAGATAAGCAACAGGTCGTGTTTGAAGCTTTTCAACAGGCGGATGGTTCAACTAGCCGCAAGTTTGGTGGTACTGGTTTAGGTTTATCTATTTCTCGACAATTGGCTCGATTAATGGGCGGGGAATTAAT
>JAGLFE010000252.1 GCA_023144675.1 Thiomargarita sp.
CGATTTCCAATTCAATACCAATGAAATCACGCACAAAAGCGGTAAAAATTTCTGGGTGACAAAACGCTTTTTGAAAAATAACGCCATAGCGGAAGGGAGCAACTTTTATCATTATTAATTCCTTATTAGAAAATTTCAAAATTAGCACAATCTATGTGCAACCAATTACCTTAAACTTGATTATCAGCACCTGCATTAAGTACTATACCTAAAGTAATGCTAGTTGCTAAAGTCCATAATAGGTTATATTACCTAGTTTTTTATATATTGCAACTCAAAAATAATTTTTTCAGTTTGAATTAGCATCCTCTAATGGATAAGAGCTTTTTGTAATAGTATTTAATATAGGCTATAGTTTAATAATTTGTGGCAACAATGGTTCTGAAAGAATTTGAGCTAAAATTTGTGGATTTTGTTGAAAAAAATTATTAAATAGTAGTTTTAATATTATCTAAATTTAACCAATTAACATTCATCAGACTAGGAATTTTAATATCTGATATTATTTTCCATTTTTATAATTTACAATTAGTTGTGTACTTAAATGAATATTTTATCCTATAATATAAAATTTATGTATTGATTTTTTTATTTTGATAATTTAATATAAAAAAGTAGGTTTTCCAAATTAAAATAATTACGCTTTAAAAATTAGAATAAAATCACTAAAATGGAGTAAATATGAGTTTAATTGGCTATGAAATTGCGACTGGTATAGGAGGTGGCAAAACAATTGTAGCGATGTTACCAGGACTAACTATTCTAACATTAGGAGGAATTATTGTTTGGCAACTTTGGAAAAAAAAGATTAGCCAGCTAGACCAAAAAAATGTTAAAACTTCAGATAAATTAACAATAGCAGTAAACAGATTAATTACTGAAAACAATGAACTTTCTAAAAAAATTAATCATTTACAAACAAAAATTTCTACTTTACAACCAACAACTATTTCGCAAAAATCTGTTACTCTTGACAGTTTAATTAATGAATCGGTTAAAGTAACAAAAAACTCTTCTAAATTAGCCATGTTGAAACAAATTGTTGCGGATAATGTTGCGTTAAGAACAACTTAATTTATGAGGACTATTAATGTCAAATACTTTTTATATAGGAATTGATTTAGGGACTAGCCGTTCTTGCTTGGCTACTTCAACTGGCAAACGTATTTCGACTAGAACTTGCGTGGGTTATCCTAAAGATATTATTTCACAGAAAAGATTTGGAAAAGATTACTTATTAGGGGATGATGCGCTTAATAATCGTTTAGCATTAAACATGATTTGGCCATTAGCTGATGGGATTATTTGTGAAGATAAAAAATCTATAGAAGCGACAGGACTTATTTTGAAGCATCTTATTGCAGAAGCGTTACCTGAGAAGCAAGCAGATGATAAAATTTATGTCGCAATTGGTGTTCCAGCCCAAGCAAGTATCAACAGTAAAAAAGTCATTATAGATATAACTAAAAGTTTTCTTGATAAAATTTTAATTGTTAGTGAAGCTTTTAGTGTGGCGTATTCCATTGATAGATTTGACGAATGCTTGATCGTTGATATTGGTGCAGGTACTACCGATTTATGTCGAATGCACGGTTCTATGCCTGAAGAAGAAGACCAAGTTACTTTAAATTTTGCAGGTAATTTTTTGGATAATGTAATTACGCAAGCTATTTTAGAAAAATTTCCTGAAGTGCAATTAACTCCCCAAATTATCAGGCGAATTAAAGAAAAACATGGATATGTTTATGATGTTTCAGAACCAGTTCAGGTTACTTTAACCACTCAAGGTTTGCCAGCGGAATATGATATTACTGATATTTTAAAGGAATGTTGTCTGAAATTAACCAATCCAATTAGCCAAGCGATACAAAAATTAATTGCTACATTTGATCCTGATTTCCAAAAAAAGTTGCGTAACAATATTATTATTGCTGGTGGTGGTTCACGTTTAAAGGGCATTGATATTTCCATTGAAAAAAGCTTAGAAAAATATGGTGGTGGTGATGCTGAATGCATACAAGATGCGGAATTTTGTGGTAGTATTGGAGCATTAAAAATGTGTATTGAAATGCCTGATGATTATTGGGAAGAAATTTAAACAAAATATCCGTAGCTACGATAAACTTGAGGAATAAAATATGACAATAGGGTCAAAACCAGATGTAAAAATTATCAAACAAAAAATATTGGACCAATTGCGTTATTCTATCGCTAAACATCCACGTTCAGCGACCGAGAGAGATTGGTTTAATGCCGTTGCGATGACGTTAAGAGATAGTATGACTGAACGCTGGGTAGCGACAATGAATAACTACTACCAAAAGGATAGTAAACGTATTTACTATTTATCCTTGGAATTCTTAATTGGGCGTAGTTTGGTTAAAAATATGCTCAATTTAGATTTATACGAGCAATATAGCGATGCTTTAGCCGAATTGGGTGTTTCCCAAGATAAAATGGCTGATTTGGAACCCGAACCCGCTTTAGGAAATGGTGGTTTAGGACGTTTAGCTGCTTGCTTTTTAGATTCAATGGCGACTTTGAATTTGCCTGGTTATGGTTATGGGATTCGCTATGAATATGGCATGTTTTACCAACGTATGCATGATGGTTTCCAATTTGAACAGCCTGATAACTGGTTGCGTTATTGCAATCCTTGGGAATTTCCTCGTGCTGAATTATTGTATCCAGTGCATTTTGGGGGACATGTGGTTGAATATGACGATGGGCGGGGGAAAAGTTACCATTGGAAAGATACGGGTGATGTAATGGCAATGGCTTATGATATGCCTATTCCCGGTTTTGATACCCCAACAGTGAATAATATGCGCTTATGGTCAGCAAAATCCTCTCGCGACTTTGATTTACAACATTTTAATGATGGTAATTATATTAAAGCGGTTGAGGAAAAAAATTATTCCGAAAATTTATCCAAAGTATTATATCCAGATGATAGTACTCAAATGGGTCGAGAATTACGTTTTCGCCAAGAATATTTTTTCGTTTCCGCTTCGATTCAGGACATTATTCGTCGCTATTTAATTAATCATGATGATATACGGGGACTACCTGATAAAGTAGTAATTCAATTGAATGATACCCATCCCGCCTTGGCTATTCCCGAATTATTACATATATTACTTGATAAGCATCACCTTTCTTGGAAAGTAGCTTGGGATATAAGTACTCGTATTTTTTCCTATACCAATCACACTTTACTTCCAGAAGCCTTAGAAACATGGACAGTTAGTTTATTTGAAAAGTTATTGCCACGGCATTTATTGATTATTTATGATATTAATCAAAATTTTATGAAACAAGTCAGTTATAATCATCCTGGTAATTTTGAATTGTTGCGTAGAATGTCAATTATTGGCGAAGAAGGTGAAAAACACGTGCGGATGGCGCATTTAGCTATTGTTGGCAGTCATCAAGTTAATGGCGTAGCTAAATTGCATACCCATTTAATGAAAACCACTATATTTGATGATTTTAATAAGTTTTTTCCCGACAAAATTGTAAATAAAACCAATGGTATTACACCTCGCCGCTGGTTATATGAAGCCAATCCTGCATTAACTCAATTGATTAGCCAACATTTAGGCAAGAATTGGGTTACGAATTTAGCAAAATTAAAAAAACTGGCTACATTAATTGATGATAAGGATTTTTGTACTGAATTTCAAGCAATAAAATATAGCAATAAACTTAAATTTGCTGCCTATGTTAAAAATATTTTGGAAGTCGAAATCGATCCAAATTCCATGTTTGACGTACAAATTAAACGGATTCATGAATACAAACGTCAATTATTAAATGTGTTGCATGTTATTGGACGTTATAATCGTATGCGTGCCAATCCAAAGCAAGATTTTGTGCCACGTACCATTATTTTTGCTGGCAAAGCCGCTCCTGGATATTTTATTGCTAAATTGATTATTAAATTGATTAATAGTATAGCTGATGTAATTAATCACGATCCTATTATTGCGGGACGTTTAAAAGTAGTTTTTATTCCTAATTACAATGTTTCCAAGGCTTTACAAATTATTCCAGCTGCGGATTTATCTGAACAAATTTCTACTGCTGGCATGGAAGCATCAGGTACTGGAAATATGAAACTGGCTTTAAATGGAGCTTTAACAATTGGCACTTTAGACGGTGCAAATATTGAAATTTTAGAAGAAGTTGGAAAGGAAAATATATTTATTTTTGGTTTAACTGTTGAGGAAATTAACGATTTAAGAAAACAAGGCTATGATGCTTGGGATTATTATAATGATAATGCTGAATTGAAACAAATTTTGGACATGATTAGTTCTGGTTATTTTTCTCCAGAGCAACCTGAATTATTTCAACCCATTGTGGATAGTTTAACGCACGGCAATGATTATTTTATGTTGCTTGCTGATTATGAAAATTATGTTAAATGTCAACAACAGGTGGATGAACTTTATAAGCAACCTAAGTTATGGACTCGTAAAGCTATTTTAAATGTTGCCAATATGGGTAAATTTTCTTCCGACCGAACTATTCAAGAATATGCTGATGAAATTTGGCAGGTTAAAGCTGTAGTTTAAAACTAATGATATTTACGTAATGCTCAACTTTTTTTAAGTGATTGAATTTTCAATTTTCAATTTTTGGTAGTCCTGAATAAATGTAGTGATTTTTTAGAAAAATCTGTTAAGTATCAAATTCTTAATAAGTTTACTACTACTTTGTGCAGAACTACCAAATAATTAATAGCTTAGAAAAAACGTTTTCATAATCGCTAAAATAAACAGCGAAATTTTTTCCATAACGATTTCAAATATAAATAGCAAAATGGTAAAATGAAAAATATCAGAATTAAGATATTAATGCCAATTAATAATAAATGTCCAATTTGGGTAATTTTTTGCGGGTTATCAGTAAAGATTCCTAATAAAAAAGCTACATCTCCAGGGTTTTGAGTAATAAAAGCCACGACACCAGTAAATGATGCAATAAAAGTTAAGACAAATAACATTAGTTGAATATTGGATTCATATTGTAAACGTTGCCCTTCTAAATATACGTGCCAACGAGTGCGAATGCCATCTAAATAAGTTAGTGCTGCTTGAATATAAGTGCTATGATTTTGCAACTGGCGAATATTTAAATCAAAATTATCTAATAACGGGCTTTCAGTATCATTTTGCCAAGTTAAATTCCACTGATATTTTTTATCAGTATCATCCAAATATTGCCAAATCTGTTCACTGCGGTGCAAATACCTGTCTAAATTATAGCTGTTAATTTCCAAAGTTTTTACACCTGCATCCAAGCGTGCCAAAACCTGTTTTGCTTTTGCATCTATTTTAGCCATTTTACGTAAATCTGCTGCCAATTTTTTATTATTTGCGCATTCAAAATCACTATCGGGAATTTGTTGATAATAATCAGTTTTAGAATCAAGCTGTTGCCGTAATTGATAAGCTGCTATATCAAGACGTTGGAATTGCCATTTTTGCATCATTAAACGGGCAAATATTCTCCATATTAGGGCAACTTTATCACTACATAAAAATATTTGTAATTGTTCCGCTACTTCATCGGGTAAAATGCTATGCGCTAAACCATAAACGGCAAAAATAGGATTCGGATAATTTTCACCAACTTGCATTGGAATTAAACAAGGTGTTTGTGAGGAAGAAAGTTGAATTTGCCAATTGCTTTTTTCATTAATTGAATAATTATTGGGTTCAAATTCTTCTAAAGTTACTGGCGTTCTAATGGTGCCTAATTTGTCAGTAACTTTAAGTAGGATTTTTTCATCAGGTACTTTTTCCGTGGTTGGCTTAAATATGGTTGCACCAGTGCTAGTATTACATTGAATTTGGTGTACTGTTACTGAATCATCCATAATAAGCAATGTTACGCCCATAAATGCTTGTGGTTTAAAGCGATTTTGATAACAAATTTGGATTTGTTTCCAGCCCTGTTGTAAATGTTGTTCCCATTCTTCTAATGGTGGTAATTGACCATTTTCATTAGCTGGCGACGCATAACGAAATAAACGTTTGTCTTGATCAATACGAATGCTATGCAAGTTATTTTGAATAAGTTGATTAGAAAAAAAGCTGGGTTCTTGCCAACTTTCATATTTGGTTTGGAACAGAAAGTAGAATTCGTAATTAAGATTGGGGTGTTTTAGGTCCATTGTTTGTTATTTAACTGGTTTATTTTGTATTTGACCGCCATCACCTTGATTGGATTCAGGAGCAGCAGGTTTTGCTGGTTGTTTAAATCTTGATGCTGATAAAGATTCTACAAATTGTTCCAAAACTTCGTAACGAGCATCATCTTCTCCCCATTGTTTATAAGCTTTGTTTATCAATTTTTGTTCATCAGTTTCATTTAATAAAGCTTGCAATTCGTTAATGTAGTTTTGAATGGATTCATGTAAGTTCATGTTTTTTTCCTGTTAGTATAAAAATTACCATATCACTTCAATAGGGTATTGTGAAAATAAATTGTCGGCAGTAATTATAGGTATTTGTTCTATTCTAGCTTGTGCCATTAGTAAACGGTCAAAGGGGTCCTTATGAAATAGTTGTAGCTTGTTTAACTCAAAAATATGTGTTTGTTCAATAGGCAAAATTTTTAAGTCGTTAAGTAAACATTGCTCTTCAATTATTTTTTGTAAAGGTTTATCAAATTGAAGCTTGCCTAATTGGTATTTAATCTGCATTTCCCAAAGACTTACCATACTTAAATAGTAATTGCTCACCCCCTAACCTACT
>JAGLFE010000253.1 GCA_023144675.1 Thiomargarita sp.
AACCAGCTAAAGCTTTATCAATTAAAGATAACAACTCATTTTCTTGATAAGGCTTGGTTAAATAAGCATTTACTCCAGCAGATTTTGCTTGTTCTCGATGTTTTTCTGTGGTACGAGAAGTAATCATAAAAATAGGTATTTTTTTAGTTGCTTGATTAGACCGAACGTGTGCAGTTAATTCCAAACCATTCATGCGGGGCATTTCCATATCTACCAACATAACATTAGGGCGTACTTCTGCTATCATTTCAACCGCTTCTAAACCATCCTTAGCTAATGAAACCTCAAAACCAGCATCCTCCACCAGCAAAGATAAAGATTTTCTTACACTTAAAGAATCATCCACAATCATAATCCGCGGTATGGAAGCTTGAATTACTTCACTGGTTTCCGTTGTATCTAAAGCTGGTATTATCATTTGAGTAGGTGAACTTAACAACTCTGGTAAATCTAATAACGGGATTAAACTACCATTTCCCAAAATAGCTGCTCCAGCTACTCCACGAATTTTAGCCACATATTTTCCCATAGTTTTCATAACTAGATTATGGGTATCTAATAGCTCATCAACTAATACCGCAATAATTTCCGTTTCTTCATGCACTAAAATAATTGGTCGTCGTTCCTGCTCAGTAATTTCTTGCGCATCAGCTATATGCAATAATTTAGCTAATGATTTTATCTTGTAGAAGTTTTTGCCCATTTTTAGACTTACTTCCTCGCCAATTTTATGAAATTTGCCTGAACCTTGAGCCAAAGCCTGTTCCAAATGATTAGTTTGAATACCAAAACTGCGATCCCCGACCCGAACTATTAACACATGAACCGTTACCAAAGTCATAGGCAACTTAATTAATATATTCGTACCGTTACCAGTTTCTGAATGTATATCAAGCGTTCCTTTCATCTGTCGAATATTAGTATGCACTACATCCATACCTACTCCCCGACCAGATACCTGAGTTACTCCAGTTTTAGTGGAAAAACCTGATTTCAAGATTAACCGAGCTAATTCATGTTCTGATACTTCTTGATTTTCTTTAATTAAACCACGTTGAATGGCAGTATAACGAATATTGGCATAGTTTAAACCCTGACCATCATCCTGACAATTCACCACCATATTATTACCTTCACGGTAAAAACTAATTTTAATTGTCCCAGATTCAGGCTTATCTAACATAATTCGTTCCTCTGGAGTTTCGAGTCCATGGTCAACGGCATTACGTAAAATATGCTGTAAAGGGTCGGCGAGATTACTCAATACATCACTATCAATCAACAGTTCGCTGCCACTAACTTCTAATTCAGCTTTTTTACTCGTGGCTCGACAAGTTTGACGTATATTACGTTGCAATTTAGAAATGATGGTATTGACTGGCACCATCCGCGTGGTCATAATGCTGACTTGGAATTCTTTATTAAGTCGCTCTTGGTGAATAAACATGGTTTCCAAACCACCCAAGTCCTCTCGTATCGACATGGTTAATTCACGATTATCAGATATAAACTCAATAAAACTGTGGGCTACACTATGCAATTCATTGTATTCTTCAAATTCAAGCGGGTCGAAATTTTCCTCCGCTTCAGCAGTATCTTTGTAACGATTGTCAATCCCAGTTACTCCACGCACATCAACTAAATTTTCTAAATCAAAGGTTTTTTGTTGTAAAGTTAAATCTCGGTCAATCAAAAATCGAGTATTTTGGGTAACAGTTCTTAATTTTTCTTGAATTTGTCCCATTGATATTGATAACTCACCAATCAATCGCATTAATTCGTCAATGGTTTTAGTAGGCACTTTTAAAAATTGTTCAGGACTACTGGCGGCAACATTTGTTTGTTTAGGAGCCTTTTGGGGCGTAGCTGGTTTAATTGTTGATTCCGAAGTAGCTTTGGTAGCTGGTGGGGCATTTAAATCACCCTTATCAATGCGATTTGCCCAATCTAATACTGATTGCAATACCTGTAAGGATTGGGAAGGAGCATCATCTTGCCCAAGTAGAAAGTCAACCATGGCTTCCATACAATCGGCGGCTTCAACCATGGTATCGGTCAATGCTTTAGGTGGTGTAACTTGATGTTTCGCTAGGTATTCTAATGTGTCTTCAAGGTGATGGGCAACATTAGCAATGCCTTTGATTCCAATAATATTGGATGAACCTTTTAAGGTATGGGCTATTCGTTGCGCCCTTTCAACTTCGGATACTTCGGCTCCTTGAATTATGTTTTGAATTGCTTCTGAAAATTCTTGGGCATTTTGCGGGGCTTCTTGAAGATAGGCTTCCATTAATTCAGGATTTATATCTTCAGGAACTGTTAGTAATACATCTTCTGGACTAGCCGTAGTTTGCCGATTATAAGCTTCAGCTTGTTCTTGCTCCTTGGTTATAGACGAGCCAGCAACCAGTTGATCCAGTAATTCTTGAGCCGCTGTATCGGTTAAGGCTTGCACCCAAGCTGATTTCCGAAAATGATTAACCAAGGCAAGAATATTTGATTCAATCGGTGATTTCAAATACTCTAGCATTAAATCTGGCCACGATTTTAATACTAACTCGGCTTGTTTTCTTATATCCAGCGGTTTAGAACCGATCAAATTAACATTATCAACAATATTCGTACAAATCGCTTTTAAGCCTTCCAAACCTAACATTTCAGAAGCAACATATAGCCTTTGTATTTGGTCGCTATAATTTTCCACGCTTTCAGCTAGTTCAGGACTTCCGTCATTGGTGGTAATTATTTTATTACGTTCAGCAGTAAATTCTTCCTCAGAATATCCCAATTCCATGACCAAAATTTCAACAATTTCTGGGCTACCTAAGTAAATATCTTGTTTGATTTCAATTTTTAAAGGCGTTAATACTTCTTCCGCAACATCTATTTCTACAACTTCTGTTGCAACAGCTAGTTCATTCGAGACAGGAGTTATTAAAGCGGTTAATAAAGATTCTGATTTATCGGTTGCTAATGGAGATGGCCAATTAGGTTCTTGTAAAAATTTTATTAATTGAACTGCTTCAGATTCTGGAGAATGCAAATATTCTAGTACTTTCGCTGGCCATTCAATAAAAAATCGTTGATTAGTAGCTCTATTTTCTTGAACGCTGAATGCGAGTAAATTATCATTGACAAAAGTACAAACTTGTTGTAACCCATGTAAACCAGCCATTTCAGCGGTGTCCCAAATATCTTGTACTTGAGTTGTATAGTCCTCAATTGCTTCTAAAAATTTTGGATTATCATTTTCCATAGATACACATACCTCAATAGCAGATGAAAATCCATCGCTAGAATCATTAATTTGGAGACATACTAATTCAAGTATATCTGGGGTTGCTAATTGTAAAGTAGTTGCTTTTTTATCTTCTAATACATCTTGCGGTTGGTTATTTTCATTACCTTGGTCACCAATTGATTGG
>JAGLFE010000254.1 GCA_023144675.1 Thiomargarita sp.
TTGCACTGGGTAAACAAGAAGGAATAAAAGAAAATGCCAAGAAAATGTTAGTTGCGGGAATTGAATTAGCTCTTGTGGCTAAAATTACTGGATTATCTTTGGAAGATTTAAAATCTTTATAAACTATAATTTATGGGACAATTTTTCTAAACTCAAGTATGATAAAAGCAATAAGCCTTTACATTGTTTAAATTTTTGATTATTAAAATTGTCTAAATTATAATCTTCATTTTTATCCACCACCAACAGCATGTACAATTTCCACCATATCTCCCTCCGAAAAAATATAACTTTCAAATTGACTGCGTGGTACAATTTCCTCATTTACTTCAATTGCCAGCCGTTTATTTTCTAAATTAAGTTCTTTAATTAAATCAGTTATACAAAAATTATCAATAACTTGTTTGATTTCACTATTTAAGGAAATATTCATTTTTTTAATGGTTATTTTTAAGTTTTTTGAATTATATTTAATTAGTTTAAAAAGTTTCTAAGAAGTGGATTTTAATTCTGTAACTATTTTTTGTATTAATTTTGGTCCTTGATAAATAATTCCAGTATAAATTTGCACTAAACTAGCTCCAGCTTGAATTTTTGTTTGAACATCGTTTACATTTTTAATACCACCATTGGCAATAATTGGAATTTTATCTTGCAAAATAGTGGATAATTGCTGTACAATTTCGGTGGATTTTTTCAACAATGGCACACCGCTTAACCCACCTATTTCATCGATATATTTTTCTACACCCAATCGCGATAAAGTAGTATTAGTGGCAATAACACCATCTATTTTATAATCCAACAATTTATGCGCAATTTCAGCCACATTTTCTGGTGTTAAATCAGGAGCAATTTTAATTACTAACGGCACGTATTTTTGGTGTTGAGTTGCTAATTGTTGTTGGACTTGTTTTAAATGTTTTAACAAAATATCCAGTTGATTTTTATGCTGCAATTCTCGTAATCCAGGTGTATTAGGCGAAGAAATATTAACCACGACATAACTGGCATAAGGATAAACTTTTTTTAAACAAATTGAATAATCTTCAACCGCTTTTTCTAAAGGCGTATCAAAATTTTTACCAATGTTAATACCTAATATACCTTTAAATTTGGATTTTTGAATATTTAGTAATAATTGTTCCACACCTTGATTATTAAATCCCATACGATTAATTAAAGCTTGCGTCTTAGGTAGTCGAAATAAACGTGGACGTGGATTTCCTTGTTGCGGGCGAGGCGTTACCGTACCGATTTCAATAAAACCAAAACCTAAACTAGCCAGCGCATCAATATATTCACCATTTTTATCTAAACCAGCAGCTAAACCAATTGGATTAGGAAATTTTAAACCCATTATTTCATAAGGTATATTAGGAACTTGCTTAAAAAATAATGGCATTAATTTTAATTTATGAAGAATATTGAGACTTTTTAAACTAAAATAATGTGCTGTTTCAGGTGGTAATAAAAATAATAATGGGCGTAATAAACGATACATTTTCTTATAAAAAATAGTTTTAAAATATCAATGATTCTGACAGTTTTTCAAATTTAAGTTTCGTAAATAAATTTTCGATTAAATTTAGAATATCTATTTATTTAAAATAGTCCGAACTATGGTTATAATAATAATCTTTTTAGTTTTTGTCAAGAGTGAGTTAGCATTTACCATTTTTTTGCAACAAATAATAATCAATAATTTCAGCAGCTTCGTCGATTTTTTCTAATATTTTAGCAGGAATAGGTAAATTATTACCTGCTAGTAGCAAGCATTCCAAATCAGTTAATTTCGAGATACTTGTGGGTAAATTTATTAACCGATTATCTCTTAAATCTAACAATTCAAGATTTGATAATTTGGCTATTGCTTTTGGTAAAATTTTTATTTTATTTTCATTGACAGCTAATTCTCTTAATTTCTTTAATTGGCATAAAATTAATGGAAAATCGCTTAATTGATTGGAACTTAAATCTAACTGTTTTAATCTAGCTAAATTAGCAAATGAGTTTGGTAAATTGCTAAGTTGATTATTATTTAGAGTTAATTCTTTTAATAGTTTTAAATTACCTATTTTTACTGGTAACTCGGTTAAATAATTATCACTTACATCCAACTCCCTTAATTTGGATAATTGTGCTATTGCTTGAGGTAATTCAATGAGTTTATTATTACTTAAAGATAAAGTTTTAAGTTGTGCCAATTTAGCAATATTAGGAGTCAACATAGCTAATTGATTATCATCTGCATAAAGCGTTTCTAATTGGGAAAGTTCGGCTATTTCAGGCGGTAAAGTTAGTAATTGATTATTACTAATTTCTAAATGTTTTAATTGAGATAGTTTAGCAATATCGGCTGAAAAATTAGTTAGTTGATTTTCATCCAAAAATAGCTGTTCAAGCTGAGTTAATTGAAAAATCTCGGCGGGCAATTCAGTTAAACCTTGAGCGGAAAGATCAAGTTCTTTTTTTGCTTGTTTAATTATGTTATTTATATTATCCATTTTGCTCAATTAATTGCTGCACTGATTTTTCAAATACCTGCCCCCGATGCTCATAATTATCAAACATATCAAAACTTGCACAGGCTGGGGAAAGTAATACCGCTTCACCTGATTTGGCAATTTTAGTCGCTTTTTCAACCGCTTGGTGCATAGTTTCAACATTGTATAAAGGCATTAATCCTGCCAATGTTTTAGCTATTATAGATGCATCTTTACCAATTAAAATACTTGCTCGGCAATATTCTTTAGCAACTTCAGCTAGTGGTGCAAAATCAGCTCCCTTAGCCTCGCCACCTAAAATAATTATAATATGCCCTTTTTTGCCCAAATTAGTAATTGCAGCAATAGTTGCCCCTACATTAGTAGCTTTTGAGTCATTGAAAAAATCAATACCCTGATAATTAGCTACCCAAGCACAGCGATGTGCCAAACCACTAAATGTTGCTAAAGTTTCCAGCATAGCAATTTGCGGTAAACCAATAATTTCTCCCAATGCAAGTGCGGCTAAAGCATTTTTACAGGCAATTTGACCTTGCAAACGCATCGATTTAACGGGAACAAGTGGCAAAATATTTGGTTCACTAACTCGACTTAAATAATCTTGTCCTTGATGTTTAGTAATGCGATAATTTCCAGTATTAATCCCAAAACTTAAATATGGCTGATTCGCTGGCAACATTTTGAGAACATAGGCATCATCATTATTTAATAATACATTTTCGGCACCATTAAAAATTCTTTGTTTAGCAGTGATATATCCAGCGAGGTTATCATATCGGTCTTGATGATCTTCGCTGATATTAAGCACCACCGCCGCTTTAGTTTGCAAAGAGTAAGTGCTTTCGAGCTGAAAACTGGACAATTCTAGGATATAAATATCTGGAGCTGGGGTGCAAATTAATTCAATCGCTGGTGTTCCCAAATTGCCACCAACTTGCGTCTTCCAACCAGCTTGTTTCGCCATTGCACCTAAAAGTGTAGTTACGGTGCTTTTGCCGTTAGAACCAGTAATTGCAACCACTGGCGCATTTACATAGCGGGAAAATAATTCAATTTCACTAATAACAGGAATACCTTGTTTAATTGCCGCCACAATAACAGGTTCTTGACGTGATAAACCAGGACTAATAATAATTTCATCGGCTTGTAATAATTTTCCTTGGTCAAAATGATTAATGGTGTAGGAAATATTGGGAAACTCTTGTTTTAAAACTTTTAAGCCAGGGGGATTAGGACGATTATCCATAATATGAATAACTCGTTGCCCCTGTTTAACTAAAAAACTAACACTAGCTATTCCAGTTTTCCCCATACCTAAAATTATTGTATTTTGTGGTTTAACTTTGATTGATTTTGAATATTGTTTCATCTAAGATTGTTCAGGAAAATGCAGTGATAGATTTAATTTCTGATTAAAATATTGATTTTATATACTTTTTATCTGAATAAAATTGGTATTTTTTAATAAATAATATTTTTATGGGTTGTTATGTCTCCAATGCTAATAATGTGTAAACGTAATTTATTTACATTATTAATATATATAATAGGACCTTTTACGGTTAAAAATTCTTCCTTACTTAAATCATTTAAAATACGAGAAAGCGTTTCAGGTTTAATTGAAAGGCGTGAAGCAATCACCTGTTTAGGAATAGATAATTTAAGTTCGCAATCATTTTTATTTTCTTCTGGCACTTGCTCAAGAATATAATTAACTAATCGATAAGTAGCATTTTGTAATGTTAAATGATCAACCTCATTAATCCACATACGAATACGTTTACTCATTTGCAACATAAAACGTAAAGTTGTATCCCAAGAACCCTTTAAAATTTTCATAAATTCTTGACTTTCAAAACATAACACTGCACTTTCATCAATAGCTTGAGCCGTCATTGGATAGGAGGAATTCGGCATAAACATAGCAGCTTCAGCAAAAGTTTGTCCTGGCGAAACCACCTCAAACACTTTTTCCGCACCTTCTTTTGATATTCGTGTTAGTTTTATATGACCTTCTTGCAATAGAAAAAAACGTTCAGCTTGTTGCCCACATTTGAATAAATATTCACCCTCTTTAATATGGCTGTAGCGCATATATTGTTTTAACTCGACTAGCTGTTTTTCGCTTAAATCTTTGAATAGATATATTTTACGAAGTTCTTCATCTATATTTAAAATATTATGATATTGTTGACATTTTGTCATTTGTTAACCTATTTATAGTATTATAAAAAATAAAATCTTTATAAATTCATATATTTAAATCATATATAATTAAAAAAATATTAGTTTTTCTTATAAAAATCATTATAGCACAGTTATTTTTAATAAACAATACTAAACTATTTTAACTAGCCACTCTTGCTAAAATTATATTTTAATATATCAATTATTGATATGCTTTATCATCTTAAAAAATCACCAAATTTTATGACTTAATTTATAAATTTTTTCTAGGTTCAAAAGTTAAATAATTTTTAATTATTTTTCTTCAAATTATTAATATACTGATATTCATATTTCATACCGATATTTTTTTATCAAATTTATTTTTTATTAAGATTTTACCAAAGGTTCTTGAAAATAAAAAGTTTGGCAAAAATAATGCTACAATTAATCTATCAAAATTAATAATATTTCAAATATAATATGATGTTAAAACGTTTTTTAATCAATTTTTCCCTAATATTTTCACCTATTTTGCTTATTGGAACTGCTTATTACTACAAAGAAGTAGCCCATAGAACCGTCATTTTAGAAATGCAAATGATTGAAAGTTTAAAAGGGCATAATGAGCATGTTATTGATGAATTTACCCATATCATATCAGATTTAATGTTTTTATCTGATCAATATCAATTACAGCAATTACTTAATAATGATACTACTCAACAACGCCAAATTTTAGCAACGGAATATAGACAATTTTTATCTAGAAAAAAAATTTATGATCAAGTCCGTTTTTTGGATAATACGGGTATGGAAATTGTACGGGCTAATTTTAACGCTGATAATCCAGTTACTGTTCCCAATGAAAAATTACAGAATAAAGGAAATCGTTATTATTTTCGAGATACTTTTAAGTTAAATCAGGAGGAAGTATTTGTTTCACCATTTGATTTAAACATTGAACAAGGGAAAATAGAACAACCTTTAAAACCTATGATTCGTTTTGGTACACCAGTATTAGATCAAAATGGAAAAAAACGTGGCATTATATTAATCAATTATTTAGGTAGTTATTTGCTTAGAAATTTATATGAAAAAATAACTAATAATCACATTATGTTACTTAATAAAAATGGTTTTTGGTTAAAAGGGATTGATAAACAGGATGAATGGGGGTTTATGTATCCAAATCGTCAAAATCGTACATTGAAACAAACTTTTCCTAAAGAATGGAAAATAATGTCTGCAAAAGATAGCGGACAATTTCATACCAATAATGGTTTATTTACCTTTACTACACTCTATCCGCTGTCAGAATCTCACAAATCAAGTACGGCGACATCTACTTCATTTCATATAAAAGATCGAGATTATTATTGGGAAACTGTTTCCTATGTTCCCAAACATATATTGCAAACTAGATTTAAACAAATTTTAGCAAATATAATGATACCTTTTATTGCTTTATTTATAATAATTGTGATAATTTCATTTTTTTTCAGTCGTGTTCAAGTAAAACATGATTTAGCTAAAAAAGAATTATTAGAAAGCGAAGAACGGTTCAAAACAATTGTTAAGGCGATTCCAATTCCAATGGTTATTAGTCGCCTTGTTGATAGTACTATTTTATATGCTAATAAGCATTATGTTAATAGTTTCAATATTTCATCTATGGAACTTATAAAACATAAACTTCATCAAGATATTTGTAATAAGTCAGACAAGAGATATTTACTTAACGTGCTAAAGAAAAAAGGTCGAGGGCATAATTTAGAATTACAGGTTAAAAAGCAGGGTGGGGAAATTTTTTGGATAGCTGTTTCATTTCGGCATATTATTTTTAAGGCAGAACCAGCTATTATTAGTGTTGCTTATGATATTACTGAACAAAAGCAGGCAGTAGAAAAAATTCAACAACAGCATAAATTTTTGCAGCAAGTAATGGATTCATTAGATCACCCATTTTATGTAATCAATGCTGATACTTATGAAATTGAATTGGCTAATTCAGCTTTAAAAAATTTTGGAGTACATCCACATTCAAAATGTTATCAAATTACTCATCATCTAGATACTCCTTGTATTGGAGGAAATGATCCTTGTCCACTTAAAATGGTTAAAGAAACCAAAAAATCAGTGGTACTCGAACACATCCATTTTGATGATCAAGGCAATCCGATTAACGTTGAAGTTCATGGTTTCCCGATTAAAGATGCAACGGGTCGTATTACTAAAATGATTGAATATTCTTTAAATATTACTGAACGTAAAAAATCTGAAAAATTACTTCAAGAACAAAATGAAGAATTACATACCCAAAATGAACAATTAGATGCTTTTTCTACCCGATTAGAAGAATTACAGGAACAAAAACTTTACCAAATAAATAAAGCTTATGAACGTTTTGTACCACAACAATTTTTAAGTTTTTTGAATAAAAAAAGTATTTTGGAAGTTGAGTTGGGAAATCAAGTTGCAAAGGAAATGACTATTTTATTTGCCGATATTCGTGATTTTACCACTTTATCAGAAAAAATGAGTCCACAAGATAATTTTGATTTTCTAAATAGTTATTTAGGTTATATGGAACCAGCTATTACACAATGTAATGGTTTTATTGACAAATATATTGGCGATGGCATTATGGCACTATTTCCAACCAATGCTGATGATGCGGTAAATGGTGCAATTGCCATGCTTAAAGCCTTAAAAAAGTATAATGAGTATCGGCAAAAATATAATTATCCAGCCATTTCAATTGGAATCGGTTTAAACACTGGACCTCTAATTTTAGGCACAATTGGTGCAAAAGAACGTATGGATAGTACTGTGATTTCAGATGCAGTAAATTTGGCTGCCCGAGTTGAACAATTAACCAAATTTTATGGAACTCCCATATTAATTACCGAACATACTTGCAATAAATTAATTGACCCCAACGAATATAAAATCCGAGTTATTGATATTACTAAAGTTAAAGGCAAATCGGAAAGAGTTACGGTTTATGAAATATTTGATGTTGATTCACTAGAATCTATTGCATTGAAAACTAAAACACTTACCTATTTTAAACAAGGTTTTGCTTTATACCATTGTTCTCAATTTAAAAATGCTCAAGAATTCTTTAAAACAATAGTAGAAATTAATCCCAATGATAAAGTAGCCTCTGCTTATTTACAACGTTGTCAACGCAAACAAACAAAATGAATAACCAAAATAGCCCCTTTAGTTTAGAAAATGAGCAAAACTATCAAACTTGGCGAGTCGAAAAATTAGCTAATTATCCCCGTCAATTATCTGATTTGATAGTGGAAATAAACAATCCAAGTCAATTAACGCTAGCTGAACGTGCTGCTATTCTGCAACGCTGTAAAATAGCTAATATGGCAATTTATGCTAGTCATAATAATTTTGTCAATAAAAATACGCTTAATAAATTATCTCAACAATTTGGTTTAAGCCAACTGGATAATAATTTATATGCAGATGAAGATGCTATTACTTCCTTAAAAGTTGCGTCAAAAGGTACGAAACAAACCTATATTCCCTACACTAATAAACCAATTCAATGGCATACTGATGGCTATTATAATCCCTTGAATCATCAAATTCACGGTATGATATTACATTGTGTGCAAAATGCGCAAACTGGTGGTGAAAATGCTTTATTAGACCCAGAAATTGCCTATATTTTATTACGTGATGAAAATCCAAAATATATTCAAGTTTTAATGCAAACCGATGTAATGTGTATTCCAGCTAATATTATGGATGGCAAACAAATTCGTCCAGAACAATGTGGTCCAGTTTTTTCGATTCGCAATGATGGTAAACTGCACACTCGTTATACTAAAAGAACTCGTTCCATCGTGTGGAAATCTAATCCCATGGTGCAACAAGCAGTGCAGTTTTTAGTAAATTTATTAGACAGCGATTCTGCTTATATTTTTCGAGCCACCTTGCAACCAGGACAGGGATTAATTTGCAATAATGTATTACACGACCGTTCTCAATTTACCGATGGAACTAATAAGCGTTTATTATATCGGGCGCGCTATTATCAACATATTAAAACTGATTAATGAATGAATTTATGGGATTTTATATTTTTTATATGTAACTATTTACCAAGTTAAAAAATACGTATA
>JAGLFE010000255.1 GCA_023144675.1 Thiomargarita sp.
AACCTGTTAGGTCTTTGATACCTGACAGGTTTTTTGAGACCATCACTACTTTGTTCAGGACTACCAAAAAAAGTTTTGGAGTCCAAAGATTCAGCTTTGATATTTTTTTTCAAACAAAGTTCAAAAACCACTTAAATTTCAATTACTTATAATTTTAAGTAAGTTCGAATTTTAAAAACTGTCCGAAGTTACTCAATTATTAATGTAGATTGAAAATTTTCCAAAATGAACAAACTCATTTTTAAAGCAGGAAAAAATTACACATTTAGCGATTACTTTGATTTCAATAATCCAACTGAAGAAATTGCTAATGAATTTGGATATTTATTTGATACCAAAATTCTTGAATTACCACTTGGAAAAAATGTAGAACAAAAAGAAATACTGGCATTACAAGAAAATTTTTATGAAATCTTGCCAAAAATCATTTTAAATTCTGAAATGGCAAAAAGAAATTTTATGATAGCACCAGTATTATGGAGTCTTATTCGCCACGTTAAAGCTAAAATTAACGTTGAGTATCCAATTGAAATTGATGATAAATTAGGAGGATTATTAGACTATTTTATATGTTCAAGTCAAGCAATTATAGTCATTGAGGCTAAAAAAGGCGATCTAGAAAAAGGATTCAACCAACTTACTGCTGAATTAATTGCACTTGATAAATATGAAGAACCAGAAAAACTCAAGATTATTTATGGAGCAGTTAGCATTGGTGAACTTTGGCGTTTTGGTATTCTGGAAAGGAAAACCAAGCATATTTATAAAGATTTACACACATATCGCATACCTGAAGATATCGAACAAATATATTTAACCATTCTTGGAATATTGCAAAAAACTTAATGATATTTAAACTAAGAGAAATCACTATGAAAATCAATTTACTACCTTTCATATTCATATTTGGAATGCAAATGTCGGTTGCAACTGAACCCAATAATCAAATTATCCAATTAGATGCCGCTTTATCAACACCCATCATGTTGGCGGACAAAAAGCAAACTGTTTATTTAAGAATCGGGCTAACGGGTTTGCAAACCAAGCAATCTGAAATTGTGCCAATTAATGTCTCTTTGGTGATAGATAAATCAGGTTCAATGCAAGGTGTAAAAATTAGGCGGGCTAAAGATGCAGCTATTATGGTGGTTGAACAATTACGGCAAGAAGATATTATTTCTATAGTTACTTACAATCATTCCGCTGAAATAATGTTACCAGCAACTAAAATACTCAAAAAAGAGAGTATAAAACAAATAATTAACCAAATAACTGCAAGTGGACAAACTGCTCTTTTTGACGGTGTGGAAAAAGGCAGTCAAGAAGTTCGCAAATTTTTTGATCGAAAACGGGTAAATCGCATCATTCTAGTTTCAGACGGATTAGCCAATGTTGGACCACAAACGCCTGCTGAATTAGGACAATTTGGAGCTTCATTGGGAGAAGAAGGTATTGTGGTAACCACGATTGGTTTGGGATTGGGTTACAACGAGGATTTAATGACGCAATTAGCCAAAAAGAGTGATGGAAATCATGCTTTTGCTGAAAATGCAAGCGATTTAGCTCGTTTTTTCAATTATGAATTTAATGATATATTTTCGGTCGTTTCTCAAGAAGTTAATGTTACAGTTATTTGTTTAGAAGGCGTGCGTCCAATTCGTGCTTTAGGAAGAGAAGTGGAAATTAATAATGAACGGGCATTGGCTAAATTGAATCAATTATACACTGGTCAAGAAAAATATCTATTATTAGAACTTGAAGTACCTGCCACTAAATCTGGCGTTGAACAAATGTTAGCTGGTGTCGCTGTAGTTTATCGGGATATGAAAACTGATAAAATGAAACGCATTAGTCAAGTAATTACGGCTAACTTTACTGATTCATCAAAAATAGTGGAAGAAAATATCAATGCAACAGTTATGACTGCGGCTATAGAACAATTGGCGGTAGAAAACAATAAACAAGCGGTTAAATTGCGTGATGAAGGTAAAGTTAAAGCAGCTAAAAAGCTGTTAATAGATAATGCTGCTTATTTGGAAGAAGAATCTGCCAAATATGACTCAAAAGAGTTAGAAAAACTACGCGACCTTAATATTGATGACGCTGAAAATATCGAAGATGAAGAAGACTGGAAAAAACAACGTAAATCTATGCGTCGCGAACAATATAAGTCTGATCAGCAACAAACATATTGAGTATTGCACTTCTATAGAATTTTAAGCTACTAAAATGGGAAATTTGTTCTAATTTATGAGTAAAGCAATTTTATTTAATGAGTTATTAGAGGCTGTGGAACATCTACCCTTGGATGAGCAAGAATCTTTAATTGATATACTATATCGTCGTATAGCAGATCGTCGTCGTCAAGAAATTTCTAATTTTAGATTATCTGCAAGAAAAGAATACAATAGTGGAAAATTAATACCTGAGACACCAGAAGATATCATGAAAGATATATTGTCATGAAAAGACCGTTATTGAAGTCTTCTGCATTCGTACGCACTGCAAAACGAATCATAAAGAAAAATCCTAATTTAGAAAATAACCTCTATACTACTTTAGAATTGTTATCAAATAACGCTTTTCATCCGTCCTTGAAAACCCATAAATTAAAAGGTAATTTTAAAGGTTTATGGGCTTGCAGTGTTAATTATGATTTAAGAATTGTCTTTGAATTTGTTGATTATTCGTAACTACCTACGTAGGTGATGCCAACTTTTATATACTATTTGTAAAACGGCATGATTATTAGATGTTTTTTTTGATAAATTTTTTATACAAAAATACAGTTTAATTTAAAGGTTTATCAGCAAAATTTTTTAACTTGTTCCTAAAAATAAATCATTTATAATCAGTATGTTATAAACTATGGCTTCTATCTTTTTTATAAATATAAAAAGTTGGCATGGACTACGTAGGTAGCTACGATTATTCTAGCAATGAAGCAATTTTATTAGAAGCAATAGGTACTCATAATGAAATTTATTGAGTACCATATTTATATTTAATGAAGAATATAAACCTAATTTGTAACTAACATCTCCAGCCTTCGTCTATTATAGGAGAAGGTGGTGAGTATAAAAATTTGGTAGTCCTGCACAAAGTAGTGGTAAACTTGTTAAGAATTTGATGCTTAACGGATTTTTCTGAAAAATCACTACTTTATTCAGGACTACCAAAAATTTAAATTACTACATCGCTGTTCAAACAAAATAACTATGTCTGGCAATACATTTGGAAAAAATTTCACAGTTACCACTTTTGGAGAAAGTCATGGAGTTGCCATTGGTGGAATTGTTGATGGTTGTCCTCCTGGACTTGAATTAACTGAAGCAGATATACAAGCGGATTTAGATCGTCGAAAACCAGGAACTTCGCGACATACTACGCAACGCCGCGAACCGGATAAAGTTAAAATTCTGTCGGGGGTATTTGATGGCAAAACAACTGGTTGCTCTATTGGTTTGCTGATTGAAAATATTGACCAACGTTCTAAAGATTACGGTGATATTAAAGATAAATTTCGCCCTGGACACGCCGATTATAGCTATCAGCAAAAATATGGTATTCGGGATTATCGCGGTGGTGGACGTTCTTCAGCTCGTGAAACCGCAGTTCGTGTTGCGGCTGGGGCGATTGCCAGAAAATATCTAAAAACTCGCTATAATATGCAAATACGTGGTTATTTATCCCAATTAGGACCTATTGCAATTAATCCAAAATATTTAGACTGGGAAACAGTTAAGCAAAATCCATTTTTTTGTCCCGATGCAAATAAAATTGACGAGTTAGAAAACTATTTGGATAATTTACGTAAAGAAGGCAATTCGATTGGGGCGCGTATTACAATTATAGCCAATAGTATTCCTGTAGGATTAGGAGAACCGATTTTCGACCGACTTGATGCTGAAATTGCTCATGCGATGATGAGTATTAATGCGGTCAAAGCGGTTGAAATTGGCGATGGTGTGGATTGTGTTGCGCAAAAGGGAACTGAACACCGTGATGAAATGAGTGAGAAAGGGTTTTTAAGCAATCATGCTGGTGGGATTTTAGGCGGAATTTCAACTGGGCAGGATGTTATTGTTACGATTACTTTAAAACCAACTTCAAGTTTGCGTTTATCTGGAAAAACTGTCAATATGCAAGGACAAGCCACTGAAGTAATTACCAACGGTCGCCATGATCCTTGTGTTGGAATTCGGGCAACACCGATTGCGGAATCTATGTTAGCTTTGGTTTTAATGGATCATTTATTACGCCATCGTGGGCAGAATGCAGATGTTGAGGTGTTACCTATTTTTAGTTAGTTGCTTGAATAAACAGTTATAAAAGGATAATAATAATGATAAAAATTTTATTTGGAATTGGAATGGCGGTATTAATAACTAGCTGTACCAACACTAAAGAATCATTTTATAAGCCACAAGTTGTAGCAAATAAATTAATTACTGGCAATATTGCTAAACAGGAAATAGCTGATGAAATATATAGAGTGCGGTTGTTTTTCGGATTATCTCTTCCAAATGGCGGGGCAGTTTCTTTGTACGATTGGGAAACATTTAAAAAGAAACAAATATCACCAGCATTTGAAGGATACAATATTGTTGATTCAACAGGATTTTATAAAGGAAAACCAGAGCGTTCTAAAATTGCAACTTTTATAGTTGAAAAAAAGGATATTCCAAAAATCAAAGAATTGGCAAAATCTTACGCTCAACAATTTCAGCAGGAATCAGTAATGATGGTGGTAGTTCCAGTATTAGAATGGAGTTTTATAGAGGCAATTAAATGATTGAAA
>JAGLFE010000256.1 GCA_023144675.1 Thiomargarita sp.
GATAGAATCTTCCACTGCAATCAAAGTTTCTACTTCATCATTAGTATCAAACATTATTTCGGGAATGGGAACGCCGCTATTATTTTCTAATGTAAGTGCAGGATAGAATTCACCAGTGTCAAGATTTAAAGCTTGCATTGTTAATGGATAATTACCATAAAATACCGCTAAGTTACCTGCCATTTCTACGTTATCATAATTTGTAGGCAACGACCAACTTTGTAAAGGTGTTTCTAAGTCGGAAAGTGAATGTTGATAAAAACGATAATAGCCCTGATTTCCCATTGCAGCCGCCCATAATGTATTATTTTCTACCTTTAACCAACTTAAATTAGTGGCTAATTCTAGCTCGCCCAAAACTTTTACTTGCCCATTTCCCCATCTTAAAGTGGTTAAAGCTTGATCGCCGAGTGCTACTAATACATCAGGTGCAACTTTTAAACTACGTTGAATAAGGATTGGGCTATCTAAAACGCCTACATTTTCAAATTGTCTATTTGCAAACGAAGTTAGTTGTAAATGGCTACTCATACCATTTTCATGGGACAAAATAGGCAAAGCAGCAAATTCATTTTCCCAATCTAATAATAAAGCCCGTTCATCGTATAAAGCTGGTGATTGGCTATATTGAACCCGATCAGCCAAAGGCACAAAGCGATCTAATAAAGTTGGATTTGTTGGATCAGCAACATCAAATAATGATAAAGCCACGCGTCTTACTCCAAATTTTATAGCTTCATTTTCCAATGGTTGATCATGGATGCCAACGGCAAATAAAATATCGTCATGGAAAAACATCTTTTCTGACCAGCCAGGAATATGTAATTCGCCTAAAATCGTTGGTTTTTCAGAATCAGTTAAATCAATTACCCATAACGGGTCTTGACGTTCATAAGTTACTACAAAAGCTCGGTTATTAGCAAAACGGGTGGCAAATAAATCTTCGCCTGGGGCAATGTCGCTAACTTCTCCAATTAATGCTAATTCAGGAGAATTTAGGTTATAAATACCTAAAGTACTACCAGCTTGGCGATTTTCAGGACCGTAAACCACTCGTAGTTGTTGATTTTGTATATTTAAAT
>JAGLFE010000257.1 GCA_023144675.1 Thiomargarita sp.
AAAGCTTTCAACTTCAATATTCTTAATTCGCATAGCTAATGTCATCAAATAAAAAAAAGTGTTATAATATAAATAATAAAATCAAGAAGTAAAAAAAGCTCATTCCTAAGTACAAAAATTCATGCTACGACTGATGCTTTAGGCAAAACTATTAAATGACAAGACATTATTTTAAAATAAATTACGAAAAACGCACAGGTTGAATAATGATTGATTTACATTGCCATTTATTGCCAGCTATAGATGATGGCGCAAATAATTTAGAAGATGCGTTAGCTATGGCGCGTATGGCTTATGAAAATGGTATCGAAACTGCTATAATGACTCCACATATAATGGTTGGTCGTTATGATAATGATGTAAATACGATTCGCACTGCATTTACAGCATTTAAACAAGCTTTACAAGAGCATGATATTCCACTTAAAATAGGTATGTCGGCTGAAGTTAGAATCGGTACAGAAATTATTTGGATGGTAGGGCAGAATTTAATTCCTTTTTTGGGTACTTATGATGGCTATCGGATTTTGCTATTAGAAATGCCTTATAATAATATTCCACCTGGTAGCGATAAAATGGTAAATTGGCTACTGAAACAAAAAATTCGTCCTTTAATTGCTCATCCTGAAAGAAATGGGGACGTTGTGCGGCGTTTAGATAAGATTAATCCATTTATTGAACAGGGTTGTTTATTGCAAATTACCTCGCGTTCACTTACTGGGCAGTTTGGGGAAAAAACTCAAGAACGAGCTCAACAATTATTGGAAAAAGGCTGGGTTAATGTAATTGCAACTGATGCTCATGACCAAAATTATCGTCCGCCAGACTTAGAATGTGGACGTATCGCTGTAGCTGAAATAGTTGGCGAAGCAGAAGCATGGGAATTAGTACATGATGCTCCAGCACGCTTAATTAATGGTTTGGTGTAAATATTACATTTCCAAAAGATATAAGATTTCAATGTAATATTCTGATAATATCTTTTGTTACTACGAATAGGATATAAATATATCTTCCCAAAAATTGTATTCTGATTTGAGGAAGTATGATTTGAAAAATATTCCCCTTCAAAATATCAACTTTAAGTTCGTAGTATTCTTCTCAAAGTTCCCTTTTTAAATTCCACTTCTATAGTCATCCTTCCCTATTTGGAAACAATACGCCCTATTAACAATGAAATATTTTGAAACCAAAAACAATACTTTAATAATTGGACAGGTTGACATTTTAACCCTAGTGAAACAATATGGAACACCTTTATATGTTTACGATTTGGAAATTATTAAACAACAATATCAAGCTTTAAAAACAGCTATTCCTGAATCAGTTAACATATTCTATGCCATTAAAGCCAATCCAAATCCAAGTATTTGTCAATTTATGCACTCATTAGGTATGGGAGCGGAAGTAGCTTCGGCGGGTGAACTTTATGTTGCATTAAAAACTGGATTTGCTGGTAAAAGTATTATTTATAACGGTCCAGGGAAAACTGATGAAGATATTGAGTATGCAATCCAAAATAAAGTGCATATTATTAATATCGAATCTTTGGATGAACTACATCGCCTAAATACGATTGCTGAACAACAACAACGTTTGGTTAAAATCTGTGTGCGCATCAATCCAATTTTGTCGATTACCCAAGCAAAAATGCAAACTGGCGGTGGTTCACAGAAATTAGGTGTTGATGAAGAACAAATTGAAACGATTATTAAAACCGCAGTTCAATTAGATTGGATTCGATTACTAGGTATTCATATTTATATTGGTTCCCAAATTTTAGATGAAAAATTATTGTTGAAAAGCATTGAAAATACCTTGTTTATTGCTAAAAGACTTGCGAATGAATTTGATTTACCAATGCGTTGTATTAATTTTGGTGGTGGTTTGGGTGTGCCTTATGAAGATTCAGAACCTAAATTTAATGTAAAACAATTTGGTAAAGGTTTAGCTTATGTTATTGAAAAAGTGGCGCAATTATTTGATTTATCTAAAACCCAATTTATTTTAGAACCAGGACGTTTTTTGGTTTCAGATGCTGGGATTTTTTTGACTAAAGTCATCAATGTTAAACATTCGCGGGAAAAACAATATGCAATTATTGATGGCGGTATTAATCATGCTTTTCTACCAATTAGGATGAACAAAAAATATGCCACTGTAATTGCTAATAAAATGGATTTGCCAGCGAATCATAGCATTACTGTCGGTGGTCCATTATGTACCAGTATGGATGTTTTTAGCAATGAAGTGCAATTGCCTGAAGTGGAAGCAGGGGATATTATTGGTATTTTTAACTCTGGTGCTTATGGATTTTCCGCTAGTTTGCTTTACTTTCTTAGTGCGCCGATGCCCGCTGAAGTAATTATACATAATGGCAAACATTTTTTAGCTAGAAGCAGGGGCAAAAAGGAAGATTTTTTATTGAATACGATTACTAATGATAATAACTACAAGGATTTTATTTAAA
>JAGLFE010000258.1 GCA_023144675.1 Thiomargarita sp.
AGGTTTTTTGAGACCATCTTTGTTCAGGACTACCAAAAATTGAATAGCTAAATTTTTTTCGGGGTCATACTAAATTTGTAGTATGGTAATTGTCATTAACCCACACAATCTATTTTAATTGTTGTGGTTTATTAACCTTTAGATTCATTAGAATCTGCTAGTTATTTAAATTATTTTAAACAAAATAACTAACTTACTTTAAATATTATTAATATGAGCGAGAGCTTTGCTGAATTATTTGCGGAAAGTCAATCTGAAAACTTAAAGTCTGGTAGTATTATTACTGGTACCGTAGTAGAAATACGCCAAGACGTTGTTGTTGTCAATGCTGGACTTAAATCGGAGGGAATGATTCCGATTGAACAGTTTTATGATAATGATAATCAACTTGAAGTTGAAATTGGTTCTGAAGTTGAAGTTGCATTAGATTCTTTAGAAGATGGGTATGGTGAAACTAAACTATCCCGTGAAAAGGCTAAACGCGCGGCTGCTTGGGCAGTGCTGGAAACAGCTCTGGAAAGTGGCGAAATTATGATAGGTAAAATTACTGAAAAAGTAAAAGGCGGCTTTACTGTTGATGTAAATAATGTTCGAGCTTTCTTACCTGGTTCTTTAGTCGATGTGCGTCCAGTACGTGATACTACTTATTTAGAAAATAAACCTTTAGAATTTAAAGTTATTAAACTAGATAAACGACGTAATAATGTTGTTGTTTCTCGTCGGGCAGTGGTTGAGCAAGAACATAGTCAAGAACGTGAAGCTTTACTAGAGTCAATGCAAGAAGGCATGAGTTTAAAAGGTGTGGTAAAAAATCTCACTGATTATGGTGCTTTCGTTGATTTAGGCGGTGTAGATGGTTTATTACATATTACTGATATGGCTTGGAAACGGGTTAAACATCCAAGTGAAATCGTAAGTATTGGTGATGAAATTGAAGTTAAAATACTTAAATTTGATCGGGAACGGGTTCGAGTTTCCCTAGGTTTGAAACAATTAACTGAAGACCCTTGGTTTGATATTGCTCGCCGTTATCCTGAAGGTTCTCGTTTATTTGGTAAAGTAACTAATTTAGCAGATTATGGTTGTTTTGTTGAAATTGAAGAAGGCGTAGAAGGTTTAGTACATGTATCAGAAATGGATTGGACGAATAAAAATATCCATCCTTCTAAAGTGGTTCAATTAGCAGATGAAGTTGAAGTTACAGTACTTGATATTGACGAAGAACGTCGCCGTATTTCTCTAGGAATTAAACAATGTCATTCTAATCCTTGGGAAGAATTTGCTGCAACACATAACAAAAATGATAAAGTTACTGGATATATTAAATCCATTACTGATTTTGGTATTTTTGTTGGATTGGACGGTGCAATTGATGGTTTAGTGCATTTATCTGATATTTCTTGGAATATTCCTGGTGAAGAAGCAGTACGAGAGTGTAATAAAGGTGATCAAATTGAGGCAGTTGTATTAGCCGTAGATGCTGAACGTGAACGCATTTCATTAGGTATTAAACAATTAGATAAAGACCCATTCTCTCATTATGTTACTGAATATCCTAAAGGTACTTCTGTCAAGGGAATTGTTGCTGAAATAGAAAATAATAGAGCCACGATTAAACTTGAAGAAGGCGTAGAAGGTACATTACGAGTTCAAGAATTAGCCCAAGAACATATTGATGATATTAAACGCTTCTTGAAAGAAGGTGAAGAAATAGAAGCTAAAATTATTCAAATTGATCGCAAAAAACGAGTGATTAATTTGTCAGTTAAAGCTTTGATGTCAGATATAAGTCAAGAATATAATGAATCACAACAAGAAGAATCAAGTAGTGGCACTCTTGGTGATTTGTTTAAAGAAAAAATAGATAATGAAAGTAAAGACAACAGCTAATTTTAGTTTTTGTTAGATACTTTTATCGTAAACAGTTTGCAGAAATCTTAATCTAAATTTTTGTAAGCTGTTTTTTTGCTTAACAGCTTAAAAAGTTCAAACATTTGTTAATTAAAAAATGACAAAATCTAAATTAATTGAAGAACTGGTATTAAAACAAAGTTCATTATCTCACAAGGATATTGATTTATCCGTTAAAACCATTTTAGAATTAATGGTAGAAGCTTTGGAGAATGGAGAACGTGTGGAAATACGAGGTTTTGGAAGTTTTTCTTTGCATGAACGAGCTGCTAGACAAGGAAGAAATCCTAAAACTGGTGATTTAGTAGATTTGCCTAAAAAATATGTTCCCCATTTTAAACCAGGTAAGGAATTGCGTAGTCGAGTTAATAAAAATTTTACTAATTAATTTATTTTTAATAATATACAGATTAATTCCAAATTAACGAAATATCTATTTTTTGGTAGTCCTAAAATAGTTAGTGCTAAACCTGTTAGGTCTTTGA
>JAGLFE010000259.1 GCA_023144675.1 Thiomargarita sp.
TACCACGACCCGCCACGCAACACTCTTGACTTATTACTTGTTGCGTAATCCCAAATACTACCATTAGTAGGAGCATTTTTATAATTACCATGCCATTTATCAGCACACCATTCCCAAACATTACCAACAGTATCATATAAACCAAATTTATTAGCTGAAAATGAACCAACTGGAGCTGTCATTTTCTCAGCATCCCACCCCCATTTTGCACCACAACCATCACAAGATGCTCTATTTTTACCAATACTATTTCCCCACCAATATTTAGTAGCAGTTCCAGCACGAGCCACATATTCCCATTCTGCTTCGGAAGGCAAACGATATTCTTTAGCCGTTTGTTTAGATAACCATTTGGTATAAGCTACAGCATCATTCCAAGAAATACAAACTACAGGTTGATTATTAGTTTGGGGAAAATAAGGATTACGCCAATTAGCATCATCTCTTTTACCCCAACTACCATCATAAACATGACAACCATCGCCTTTTTCTGCATCAGTTTTATAATTGGTAGCATTAACAAATTGCCTAAATTCCCCAACTTTTACCTCATATTTACCTGCTGCGAATTGATAGTTAATATCAACCCAATGCACTGGTTTTTCATCAGAATCGCCACCACCTTGAATATCGCCCATGCGGAAACCGCCCGCTGGAATCACCACCATTTTTGGAACTAAAACGCCGTTTTTTAATTGGTCTTGGAAAACTTCATCCGCTGTGTATTTTTGCTCGTAGTTAATAGGTTGAGCAATAGGAGTTGTTGGCATATTGATTGGTTTTAATTTTTTCTCAAACTCCTCAATTTTAGGCGATTCTGGATTCACTAATCGTAAACTAGCTAAATATTGACGAACTTTAGCTTTTTTGCCCTGTTTTAAAGCATTTTCTGCCCAAGAAACATAGCGATTTTCAATATTGACTAATCCTTGACAAGCGGCAAAATTATTAGTATCAAGTTTCAATACATCTTTATAGCAATCCAAATCTGTTTCTTCATCACCCGAAGTCAACCAATTATTATCAAAACGATATTGACAGGTTTTTAATAATTTTTTAATATCATCACCTGATTGAAAAACTTCATCCGCTGTGTGTTTTTGCTCGTAGAGAATAGGCGGAGTTATTGGCGTACAGATTGGCTCTAATTTTCCCTCAAACTCTTCAATTTTCGGCGATTCTGGATTTACTAACCGTAAACCAGATAAATATTGACAACCTTTAACTTTTTTGCCCCGTTTTAAAGCATTTTTTATCCAAGCGACATAGCGATTTTCGATATTTACTAGCCCTTGAGAAGCGTCAAAATTATTAGCATCAAGTTTAAATACATCTTCATAGCAATCCAAAGCTGTTCCTGTACCACCCGAAGTCAACCAATTATTATCAAAACGAAATTGACAGGTTTTTAATAATTTATCAATATCATTATCTAATTTACAACCCGCTAAACAGAATGTTGGCAAGGATAAAAAAGAGGTCCAAGGTTCTTGTTTGCCCTTCGTTTCTTTTGAAACAGCTAAACTTACTTTGCTAAATAATTCAATTAAATTTAAATTATCTTGTTTAATAAAACGCAATAAATGTTTGGTATAATAACTATTAACCTGAGTTTTATCTTCACAAGATTTAAAACTAGGCTGATTAGCATAGACAATAGCCGAACCTGAAATTGCTTGCATTTTTCCCAATCCACCAGCATCACCATAACTCTTGTCTTGAATATCTTCCAAAATATTACTACAAGCATCCAAAATCACAATATTTAAACCATTATTAGCAATCTTCATCTCCGCTAAAACAAAATCGACTGGAGTTGCCCGATGTCTTAACTTATTTGAACTCTTAATGAAATTAGTTGGCACTAAATAATTAACATCTTTGTATTGCACTGCATTTCCAGAAAAATAGAATAAACCCACGGAATTTTTAGATAATTTTTTACCAAACTTATCAATAGCCAACTCCATTGTTTCCTGACTAGCATTGAGTTTTAACATCACCTTAAAACCTAAATCTTCTAAGGCTTTTGCCATTTTTCGAGCG
>JAGLFE010000026.1 GCA_023144675.1 Thiomargarita sp.
TTAACTTGGTAGGTAGTTACAATAATTTAATCTACAAAAAATTGCTGAGAAAATCTGAAGTCATGTACATTATCTTCCTTTTCCAAATCAACAGTAATAGTGAAGTTAAGAGTTTCGCCATTATAAATTTTAAAATCATCAATATAATAGATTGCTGGTGAATCTTCGCTACCTTCAACAATTTCTCGCAAGTTTAAGTTCCTTGATTGTTCATTAAGATTTACTACTTCGACTGTTATTTCAGCAGTAACAGCTATCTTTTTAGTCGCATTAATTTCCTTCAAAACAGAGATGTTTAGTAAGGCACGATTTTTACTTCTAGTAATACCATATACTTTAGCTACTTCTGGATTTAAAAAGTTACTATTAAAAGCATTATAGTGAATTTCATAACCATCTTCGGTTTTTTCAAATTGTTCTGCGATTGCATTTAACGCAAAAGTCATAGATAAAATGGTTAAACCAAAAATCCATATTTTTTTCATAAAATATCTCCTGATAATTGTTAATAAAGTTTTAAAAATAGAACCATTGATAAATACTTATTTTGAGTTTGTTGTAGTTATTTTCAACCCTAAATTTGAGACTGATGTTAATGGGAATTTATTTATTGTGAATGCTTTTTTAGGTTGTAAAGCGATAATTAATTGATTTGGTAATTGAATAAATCTTTGTAAATTGGCAATCAAACTGTCATCTGATTTAGTAATTATTTGTAAATCATTTTTTAATTTATTAGTTAAATTTTGTTTTAACTGACTAATTGTTTGTTTATTACGTTGCGCTAATTTTGAAAAAAGTCGTTGGATAAATTTTTTATTGGCAATGTAAGTTAGTTGCCCTTGTTGTAATTGAATTTTATTAATATTAATTGGCAAATCCATATTATTTAAATGCGTGTTTAATATATATTTACCTATTATCGGCACGTCTATTATTATTTGTGTAAAGTTATCACTTTGTTTTTGTTGACTATTAAGTTTAATATTGGCAGAAATATTTTTATAATCTAATTCGTTTAAAGTAATATAATAAGACTTATATCCAAAAATAGATACCAATGGCGGAATAGTTTCTATTTGCTTGACAGGAATATTTATACCAGTTATTACTAAATTAATTTGTTCAGGTAATTGTTCTTGCAATAAGAATTGGTAGGCTCGATAAAGTATGATTTTATCAATATGAATAGGTAGATAATCAGAGGAAATAATATTAATATTGAAGATTTGCACTGCACCTGTAAGCGTCAATTTTGCTGTTTCGTATTCAATAGTGGCGATACTAGCCATTTTTTGGATATTTTTATTTAATTCAAGCTGTAATTGATAATCAATATAAGCTTTAGTAGCTCCTAAACTACCAGCGATTAACATGAATATATAAATAAGGTGCTTTGTTTTCATTTTAATATTTATTGATATTTTCAGAATTAAAAATTGTAACAGAAAATTTAATAACCGCTTATAATATAAAAGTTTTTCAGATAAACAATTTCACAAACCTGCTAGATTTTTGAAACTTCGCAGGTTTATACTTTTATTTTTTTAACGCCTATATATCACCATATAAATTTAACAACATCTTTAAACTCTTTAACAAAATGAACAGTTACGCCTTCAGACACGTTTTTAGGTAAATCATCAAAATCCCGCTTATTAGCTTTAGGTAAAATAAGTTCATAAATATTAATCCGCCGAGCAGCAATAACTTTTTCCCGTACTCCACCTATTGGCAATACTTGACCAGTTAAAGTTAATTCGCCAGTCATCGCAATTTTGTTTTTAATTTTCTGTTGATTAGCCAGCGATAAAATTGCACTTGCCATGGTAATACCAGCACTAGGACCATCTTTAGGCGTTGCACCGGCTGGAACGTGCAGATGAATAAAAGCTTTTTTACAAAAATCCTCATCAATCTCAAAAAAATTTCGTTGCGACATCAAATAACTATAGGCAATTTCAGCCGATTCTTTCATCACATCCCCTAATTGTCCAGTTAATTTGAAACCACGGTTGTAGCTATGAATACGACTAGCTTCGATACTTAATGTCGCTCCTCCCATAGATGTCCAAGCTAAACCAGTAACTACTCCCACTCCTTTGATCGCTTTTTCGTTTTCAAAACTGGGTTTGCCCAAATAATCTGATAAATCACTTGGATTCACTACAATAGGAAGTTTTTTGCCTTCTAACAATTTAAGTGCAGATTTTCTAGTAATAGTTCCAATTTGTTTTTCCAGGTTGCGAACACCTGCTTCACGTGCATAATTTTCGATAATTCCTAATAGGGTTTTATCATTGATAGAAATTTGCTTATTTTTAAGTCCAGATTTTTCTACCTGCCGTTTAAGTAAATGTTTTTTAGCTATTTGTAACTTTTCACTGGTAATATATCCCGATAATTTAATCATTTCCATTCGATCTAATAATGGAGCTGGAATCGTATCTGGATGATTAGCAGTGCAAATAAATAATACTTTGGATAAATCAAACCGCACATCTAAATAATGATCTAAAAAATCAACATTTTGTTCAGGGTCAAGCACTTCCAATAAAGCGGAAGCGGGATCACCACGATAAGAACTACCAATTTTATCAATTTCATCCAGCATAATCACTGGATTAGCATATTCAACTTCTTTCATGGCTTGCAAAAATTTACCTGGCATAGCTCCAATATAGGTACGCCGATGCCCTTTTATTTCCGCTTCATCATGAATTCCTCCAACTGAAAAGCGGAAAAACTCTCGTCCAATGGCGGCTGCAACTGAACGACCAATAGAGGTTTTACCAACTCCAGGCGGACCAACCAGCAATAAAATAGTTCCACTAATACTACCTTTAAGTTTGCCAACAGCTAAAAATTCAATAATACGTTCTTTAACATCTTCTAAACCTTCATGGTCTTTATCTAATTCTTTCCGTGCTGCCTTGATATCTAATTTATCTTTAGAAAATTTCCCCCAAGGCATTAAAGTTAGCCAATCCAAATAATTACGCGTAACGCTAAATTCAGGAGACCCAGTTTCCAACATAGACATTTTATCAATTTCTTCATCAATCCGCTTTTGAACTGCTTTAGGTACTTCCAACGTTTTTAAACGTTCTAAAAATTTATCTATTTCAGCAGTGCGATCATCTTTTTCAATGCCTAATTCTTTCTGAATTGCTTTCAATTGTTCACGCAGAAAAAATTCACGTTGATGATCCTGCATCTTTTCTTCAACTTGCTTCCGAATTTCAACTTGGGCTTGAGCGCGTTGTAATTCTTTATTTAATAACATCATAACTTTTTCAAGCCGATGCAAAATATTAGTTTGTTTTAATATCTCTTGTAATTCCGTTTTAGTAGAAGTAGTTAAACTGGCAGAAAAATCTGCTAAAGTAGAAGGTTCTTCAGGGCTAAACCGTTGCAAAAATATTTTAAGTTCCTCATTATATAAAGGATTAAGCGGCAATAATTCTTTAATAATATTAATTATAGCCAATACATAAGGTTTATATTCCTCTACATCTTCATGCCGGTCTTCAGGATAATAAGTAACATTTACCATGAAAGGGTCTTCAGATATCCATTCTTTAATACGAAAGCGTTGTATTCCTTCCACTACAATTTGCAATTTATCCGAATCGGAGTGAACAATACGATGTAAACGACAAGCAGTTCCCATTTCATAAAAATCTTCTGGTTTTTCTGCTTCTGATACTTTTTCGGTTTTAACTAGCAATAAGCCAATGGTTTTTTGGGGCGAATCAGCTACTGCTTTTATTGTTTCAGCCCAAGGCTCATTGTCAATAATTAAAGGAATAACCTGATGAGGAAAAAATGGGCGATTAGCCAATGGCAATACGTGTAATGAAGTAGGTAATGCTTTTTTGATGGTAGCTAATTTAGCTTTTCCTTTCTTATCGCTATCTTCGTCATCATCATGAATAATATCAATGATAGTTTTACTTCCTTGAAGAATTTCTGAAGCAATATCTTCTATACTAAATTGTTCTTCACTTGTATCGTCTATTTCCAATTCTTCGTCAGTATTTTCTGCTTTTTGCACTGAATCGGTATCGTTATTTTCTGATGGCGATTCATCATCAAGATTTTTTATATCAGAAAAGGTAACTTTTATTTTATCTTGTTGTTCTGATTTATTATCATCTTCTGAATCTTTTGGTGTTACTTCTTGCTCATCATTTGCTTTCTCTTCAATGTTATCTTCTGATTTTTTATCAGTCATATTTCATTTGCTCACTTAAATGCTATAAATATAAAAACTTGGTAGTCCTAAAATAGGTAGTGCTAAACCTGTTAGGTCTTTGATACCTGACAGGTTTTTTGAGACCATCACTACTTTGTTCAGGACTACCAAAAACTTTTAGAATATATGTAATATTTAGCTTATTTAAAAATAATTTAACTAGTTGAATCAGCTAATATATGCTTTATATAAGACTGATCTCTTAATTGTCGTAACCAAGATTCTAATTCTGCCTTAATTTTACGTTGTCGAATTCGGGATGCCGCTTTAACCCGCAAAGCTTGTTTGGTATTATCATGTTTACGGCGTTCCAATACCTGCACAATATGCCAACCATAGCGGGTTTTAAAAGGTTGACTAATTTCATTAATAGCTAGGGCATCCATAATTTTCTCAAACTCAGGTACTAAATTTCCTGGATTTACCCAATCAAGCGAACCACCATTAATAGCCGTCGTAGTGTCCTTAGAATTTGCTCGAGCTAAATCTGCAAAATCATCACCCTGTTCGGCACGAAATTTAAGTTCTTTTAACAATCGTTGCACTTCATTATCTGAAGCTAACACATTGGTTTTAATTAAAATATGTCTAGCTTTAGTTTGGGTAATAATACTTAATTTATTGCCTTTTTTCTCAACTAATTTAATAATATGAAAACCACTTGAATCACGAATCGGACCATATATTTCAGCTACTTTCATATTATAAACAATATCATCAAATAAAGTCGGCATTTCTCCAGCTTTTAACCAACCCAAATCTCCTCCTTCAACTGCTTGGCTGCTATCCGAAACTTTTAATGCCATCGCTTGAAAATCAGCACCTTGTTTGAGTTCGGCAGCAATGCGATTAGATTTTTGTTGTTTCGATTTAATTTCTGCTGGCAAAGGTGATTTTGATGTAGCAATTAGAATATGTTGGAGATGATATTCATCATCGATTGCACCTTGTTGAGTTTTATTAGATAAAAAATTATCAATTTCACGTTTACTAACATCAATACGGCTTAAAATTTGTCTAACTTGTAATTTTTCAATAATCATTTGTTCACGTACTTTTTCACGTGCATAAACATAATTATAGCCCTTTTTTTCTATAAATAAACGAAATTCCGCTAAAGTTTGATTTTGTTCTCGTGCAACTTTTTGTAATTTTTCATTTAATAAATTATCACCAACTTGAATACCCATTCTTTTTGCTAATTGCAATTGTAATTTTGCCAAAATCAAGCTATTTAAAACTTGTTTGGTTAAATCTTTTTCTAAAGGTAAATGCTTAGTTCTTTTTTGCCATTCAACTAAGGCTATTTTTAATTCTTGTTGTAAAGTGCTGTTAACAATAACATCATCATTGACTATGGTAACAATATAATCCAATACTTCTGCTTTAGCAACAATAGAAATTAATAATCCAAATATAATTAAGTTTAATTTGTTCATTTTTTAAAAATCTGTTTTAAGTTTATTATCTAGCACGAAAATTAATTTTATTATTGTATCTTATTTACTTATAAAATTTTAAATTGACTATATGTTATTAAAAATAAATTAATGCTTTATATTTTTAGCTTTTAATTCACATTCTTTTTATATAAGGGTTATGGAAATCAATACAAATTTTAAAACTTCAAATTTTCTTGCTGTTTAATTTATCTGCGTAAGTTATAATCTAAAAAAGTTTAAAAAAAAGCAAATTAAACTTGCAAAATAAATTATATTCAGGCATAATAATTAATTCAAATTTGGAGAGGTGGCTGAGTGGTCGAAAGCGGCGGTCTTGAAAACCGTTGAAGGGCAACCTTCCGGGGGTTCGAATCCCTCCCTCTCCGCCAATTTTTGTTACCCATCTCAAGAAATAATCAATTTTTTTCTACATTTCTATTTAATTTTATAAATTCCTTTATCATTTGTTTAAATAATTACTTATTAATTGTTAATTTTAAAAAATCAAACAAATTTAAAGTTTAGAATGGCATTTTAATATTAGTAAAATATTTATTTCTAATTAATCTACTATACTTATTTAAACTGCCAAGAAAAATAGAGGAGTAAAAATTGGCTATTCACCAGTATATTTACCAAGCTTCCAATAAACAAGGCGAAATCATTGAAGGACAAATAGGTGCTGAAACTCAACAAGAAGTAGTAGCCACCTTACAAAATCAACAATTAATCCCTTTAAAAGTTCAACAACAAGCAGAAAATAAATCTTTATTTACCAAACAAACGATTTCTAATCAAGATGTTATAAATTTTACTGATGGATTATGTACCTTAATTGAGGCACAAATACCCTTAGATAAAACTTTAGGCTTATTAGAAGGAACTACTAAAAAACCAGCAGTTCAAGAAATGATTGAAGATTTACGTCGTGATATAAAAGAAGGGAAAAGTTTAGCCGATGCTCTGCGAGTACGCCCTGATATTTTTTCCAATATGTATATTAATATGATACATGCTGGAGAAGAAGGCGGTATTTTAGACCAATTATTGCCAAAATTAACCGATTTTTTAAGCTCGGCAGAAGCAACCAAACGTGGAATTTTAGCCTCTTTAATTTACCCTATTGTTTTAGGTATTGTTGGTTTCTCAAGTGTGTTATTATTATTAGTTTTTGTAGTTCCATCATTCGCCACTTTATTTGAAGATATGGGTTCCAATATTCCACCTTCAGCCGCTTTCTTGCTAGGATTAAGTGCTTGGTTAAAAACCTATGGCTGGACTTTATTATTTATTCCAATTATTATTATAATTGCTTGGAAACGACTAGATACAACTCCACAAAAACAATGGCAACGAGATAATTTTTTACTATCTTTGCCCATTTTAGGCGACCTAATTTTACAAGCTGAATCTTCCCGCTTTTGCAGAACTTTAGGCGCATTGTTAAATGCTGGTATTCCTTTGTTAAAAGGTTTACATATTTCAAAAGGGGTATTGGATAACCAAGTATTATCAGCTAGTTTAGCTCAAATTGAAGAAGCTGTGCGAGGTGGAGCTAGTTTAGGTCGAGCTTTAATTAATGATGGAAGATTTCCAATTTTATTATCACAATTAGTTGTAGTTGGCGAAGAATCAGGACGCACTGCTAAAATTTTAGATAAATTAGCCGAAACCTTCGATGGTTATGTAAAACAGCAAACAACAAAATTAGTCGCTTTACTTGAACCTTTATTAATCTTAATTTTAGGAGTCATTGTCGGTGCGATAGTGATTACTATGTTATCAGCCATTTTTAGTATTAATCAAATTAACGCTTAATAATAATGAGAAAATATTATAAATTTATACCCACAATTTTAATTAGTTTTATCTTAGCTTCCTGCTCTATTCCAGCTAAACATAATCAACCACCTTTAAGTGCAGAACAATTAGCCACTGCCGAATTAAATTCCCAACTTATTGATCCCGAAAAATTAGTTAGCAGTAAACCAAACGAATTATTAGATATTGAAGTTGCGCCACCTATAGCTCATAAACAGGTTAAGCAACAGGGAACAGTGCCTAATATTATTACTTTAACCGATAATACGCTTAATTTAAGTGATATAGAATTAGCAGATAATGCCAAGATTGAACTTGATTTTGGACAAACAGAGATACGTAATATTATCTCAATTATTGCTAACGCTTTAGATTTATCATTTATTATGGACCCTACTATTAATGGTAAAGTAACTTTACGCACTTCACCTGAAAAACCCTTAACTAAAAAGGATTTATGGCCATTATTACAGTTATTACTAAATGATGCAGGCATTGTTATGGAAAGGAGGGGACAGGTATATCACTTTAAAAATACACCACCTGGATTACCTAATGTGATTGGGATGTCTCCAAGAAATTTAATCACCAGTTCATCTGCGGAAGTGTTGCAAGTAACTCCACTTAGGTATATTTCAATTGAAGCTGCTAAAACGGTGATAGAACCTTTAATCAAACCCCAAGGCCGAACTATTGCTTTGGCGACCCTCAATATAATTGGTATTATCACCACGCCACAACGTTTAGAACGCATTAATAAATTATTACAAGTTATTGATGCCAATCCGTTTCGACATCGTGGAATTCGTTTATTTAGATTAGTAAATTCAGAAGCGGCTGAAGTACAAACTGAATTAGATAAAATATTGAAAGCTTTATATGGACAATCCACTCCTATCTATCAAGTAGTTGCTTTGGAACGAATTAATTCTATTTTAGTTATAACTCCGCCTAATAGTGGTTTTGATGAAGTAGCTATGTGGATAAGTATTTTGGATGAACGCAGCGAAGGAACTGATGAACAAATTTTTATTTATAAAGTTAGGAATTTGGAAGCCAGTAAATTGGAATCTACTTTATCTAGCGTTTTTAAAGCCGATGATAGAGAGAAAAATAATAAAAAAGTAAAAAATATCATTGGAAAAGACACGCCATCACCAATTTCAAGACCAGTCGCCGCAGGTGTATCAGCCGAATTAAAAGTTAATATAGTTGCTGATGAAAGTACTAATAGTCTGTTGATACGAGCAACTCCACGTGATTATAAACAATTATTAGAAACTATAAAAGCTTTAGATCAAATTCCCAAAGAAGTTATGATTAATTTAGTGATTGCGGAAGTCAGTTTAACTGAAGCGACTAAATTTGGTATTGATTGGCATGCCTTATTTAATAATAATTTTTCTGGTTTTTCAAATATAGAAGTTCCAACTGGTAATTTCCCCGCTAATATTGCACCTAGTGAAAATGGAGGACTGGGAAGTGATACTGCCACTACTATTGGTAGTTTAGCAGGTTTTTCTCTCAATTATATATCGGGTAGTTTAAACGCATTATTAAATATTGTTGCCTCTAATAATGAAGTTAGTATTTTATCCCGTCCTTCTTTACTGGTGCGAAATAATGAAGAAGCCATGATTAACGTTGGTTCTAATGAGCCGTTTTTAAGTGGCGTTAATTCTTCTACAGTTAATAATCAATTATTATCTAATGATGTGCAATATAAAGATACTGGTATTACAATTAAAGTAACACCTCGCATTAATGACGAAGGTATTATTAATTTGAAAGTGCTTGGCGAATTAACATTATTAGGACCGCCTAGAACCACACAAAATTTGCAATCATTTGACCAACGGAAAATAGAAACTTTTGTAGTAGTTCGAGATGGAACTGCAATTGTTATTGGTGGTTTGATTCAAACTAATGATCAAAGCAAAAAACAGGGTATTCCTATTTTAAAAGATTTGCCTATTTTAGGTAATCTAATTTTTTCTTCTACCGATATTGAGGAAAAAAGAACAGAATTAGTAATCATTATTGTGCCTGAAATTGTTAATCCAGCAGCAGACACTCGTCCATTGGTACAAAATTTTAGAAAACGAATGTATTTATTATCAAAATTATTAAATGACCAAAACGTATTAACTGATTATAAGTAGTTTTATTGTTAGCATAATTTATATTCTCAGTTTAAGAGTCAATTTTATAGATGTTTTATTGCCAATTTCATTAAAATATATTAAATTACAATTAACGAAACTGGCATTATTCCATAGAGACTTTAATAAAAATCTCTGTTTTACACCTTTCTAATCTATTAAGATTGGAAATTATTTAACCTTTTAGGAGAGCTTATTTAAGCTAATGAAAAATAAATCCGTGGTTTTAATTCAAACGCTATTGTTTGGTAGTTATAGCGTATTTTTTTACTTTTTACTTTATCATTTCAATGACCTAATTTTAGATGCTTCCAAACAAGGAGGATGGTATTTCATCGTACCAATCATGATTGCATTCTCATTTTCAGTAGTTCATGGTGCATTTACTGGTTATTTTTGGGAATTATTAGGCGTTAAAGCAAAGGCAGTAAAAGGAAAATAAATGATTAATCTATTGAAATCCAGTAAATTATTGCTAATTGTATGTTTACAAGTTGTAATTTGGTCAGCAGCAGTACAAGCAGAAACAACTAATGAAACTACAGGTCCATTTACCTTTGAAGCAGTAAAGCTTGCTGATATTGAAACTACTGACCAAATTAACATTAAAGTATCTGGTACTACTGGCGAAATTAGTTGGCAAGCTAGAAACGGTGAAATTCATGGTAGCGGTAGTGAAATAACCTATGTTGCTTCTGGTAAACCTGATATGGAAATTATTACTGTAACTGATGAGAGTGGTCAAACTGGTACTTTAAAATTTGAAGTTGGGGGTTTTTTAGCTTTAACTTTAAATAATATTATTTTCTTATTCGTAGTTGGTTTTGTAGGTGGTTTAGTAAGTGGATTTATTGGCTCTGGTGGCGCATTCGTATTAACCCCAGCCATGATGAGTATGGGAGTCCCAGCTATTATGGCGGTGGCTAGTAATATGTGTCATAAATTCCCCAAAGCTTTAGTTGGTTCTATAAAACGGGCTAAATATGGGCAAGTGGATGTCAAACTTGGCATCGTTTTAGGAATATCTGCTGAAGCTGGAGTATTATATGGAGCATCGGTACAAACTCAAATTAAAGAAGCTTTTGGTGATGTCGGTTCTAACCTTTATGTATCGTTTGTATTTGTAGTCGTTTTAGCAGTTGTCGGAGGTTACGTACTGCGGGATGCGTGGAAAATTTACAAACAATCTAAAGATGGTGGTACTGAGGAACATAAAATTACTAAATTAGCTAAATGGGTACAATCGGTTAATATTCCATATACTATGATGTATTTCCCAAGTATTGGCACTAAAATATCGGTATTATTTACTATTCCAATTGGTTTCGCCACTGGAGTATTGGCAGCAACTATCGCAGTTGGTGGTTTCATCGGTGTACCCGCATTAATGTACGTATTAGGTGTACCCGCATTAATGGCATCCGCTACCGAATTAGTCATTGCCTTTGTGATGGGTATGGGTGGTACAATTAAATATGCTATAAGTGGTTATGTAGATGTGCGTTTAGCTATGATTATTTTAGCGGGTTCACTATTTGGTGTGCAATTAGGAGCGATTGGTACTACTTATGTTAAAGACTTTATGGTTAAAGTAGTTATGGGTGTAATCATGATGTTAGTATTAGTTAGTCGTGGACTTAAAGTACCAGTATATTTAGCTGAAATTGGTGAAATAGATCCTCTAGCTCCAAGTACAGTTTATTTCCTTGATCTTACTAGTTTTATCATGTTAATAGCCGCTTTAGGGGTTGGAGCTTTTATTATTTTATATGCTCTAGTTTCTGGTTATCGTAAACATAACAGAAAATTAGCAGCAGAAGCAGCAATTATGGAACAAGATAAACCAACTGAAATTTACCCAACTGCAACCATGCAATTATCACCAGTAGGACGGTTCGAGAGAATCTTATTTGCCAATGATAATTCAGAGTTTGGAGCTGGAGCCAAACGCGAAGCTATTAGGTTAGTACAAAGAATTGGTGGCAATTTATCTATAATATCGGTGGTGATTAATCATTCTGCTAATGAATTTATGACGCAACATTCATTTGAAAAATCTAGTCAAGAGGCTATGAATGATTTGGAAGTGGTCAAAACTCAAGCGATAGAGGCTGGAATTGATTGCACAACCTCGGTTCATCAAGGTGAAAATATTACCAATGAAATTATTTCCGCCAGTGAAGAAAAAAATTCTGATCTTATCGTAGTTGGTCGTCGAGGAAAAAAAGGCTTACTGCAATCACTTATGGGTGATCGAACTAATGAAATATTATATCGTTCTAGTTGTAGCGTTTTAGTTGTGCCTAAAGCGGCGGAAATAAAAGGTAAAAATATTTTATTGGCAGTGGCTGATGCTTCACGATATAGTGATATGGCTGCCGTTGCTGCTGGAAAATTAGCCAAACATCTTAACGCTCCAGTTATGGTATTATCAGTAACTTCTGCTGCATTCAAAGATAAATCTACAGCAATGGTAACTAGAATCTGTAATTCTTTGCAAGCTGATGGAGTAACTGTTGAAAGTAAAGTGGTTATTGATGATAGGCATGATACAGCTATCGTAGAAACGGCGAAGAATACTGGGAGTGATTTGATTGTTGTCGGTAGTCAAGGTTGCTCTGATTTGCAAAAAACTATGCTTGGTACCAGTGTATCGAAACGGGTTATTGCTAAATCTGAATGTGCAGTGTTAGTAGTAAAAACTTAGTTTATTAAGTAGGTTGGGTGCGCCAAGATAAGCTTGGCATTTCTTACAGGGTGTAAATCCCTGTCAGGTTAATGAAATCATATCAGATTAAAATTATTCTAACTTTGCCTTGCTCCCGGCGCAAAAAAAACCGCACGTGTGAAGAACGGTGTTATATATAAAAAACAGAGTAAATTAAATGAAGTACGAAGACTTAGACCTAAAGATACCAATAGAGGCAAATGATTATAGCGAATGTTCAAAGTTTATAACAAACTCTATTGATCTAATAATGAAAAATGCAATGGACAGTGAAAGAAACAAAATAATAATCAATACAAATCTCAAATTGGGTATACCAATGGAGAATGTAAATAAAATTGCAGGTCCATTTGTTGAAGCATGGGCATTTGAAATTTTTAGTGAAGCCTTAGAAGATAAAAACAATACTTATGATCTCGTAAATGTTGAGGCAGGAGAACGCCTTAATATGGCTGATGTAATTTTGCAATTTAAGAAAACAAGAAAAAGGTCTAGTGTTATCACCGGAAATGTGGATGTAAAAACCACATCAAATGATATTACAAATAGTGGTAAGTCTCCAAATATTACATCTTTTGCAAGGATTAGAACTGCATATATTGAAGACCCTAATTATATTTTTGTAATTTTGTCGATTAAGCACAAAGTTTATAGTACTAAAGATGCAGAAACAAAGATGATGATGGGGGTTATGGAAATAGTAGATTTCAATTCATATGATTTGAAATATATTTCTGACTCTGACATAAGTTATAACCCTGCATTGGGAACGGGACAAATTCAAATAAGAGACATTCACTATGTATCACACCAAAAACGAACAGTTGCTGAATTTTGCAATTTATTAGACAAAAAATTTTTAAATTCAAAAAAAGGCTTTCAGCAATGGCATGAATACGCTATTCAGAATGATTGGATAAAATGACAAGTAATACAAAAATACTTTGTGGTGATGCCATTGCAGAACTAAAAAATATTTCTTCTCATTCTGTAGATTTAATTGTAGCCGACCCACCTTATAATTTAGGTAAGGATTATGGTAACAATCACGACCTAAAAGGTTTTGATGAGTATATAAAATTTACAAAGCAATGGCTTGCTGAAACCAAAAGAGTCTTGAAGGAAGACGGGACTATTTATGTATTTATGGGAGTTCGTTTTGTTTCTTATTTATACGATATTCTTGATAAAGAATTAGGATTGTATTTTAACAGTTGGATAAGTTGGCACTACACACAGGGACTAGGAAAAACAAAAGGATTCTCGCCGAGACATGATGACATTCTAATGTTTACTAAATCAAAAAAATACAATTTTTATTTGGATAATGTAAGAGTTCCCCAAAAGTATTACCGTTCTCGAAATAATATGCGGGGAGCTAATCCAGGTGATGTTTGGTTATTTTCCCATGTTCATTATTGTAATAGGAACAGACAAAAACATCCTACACAAAAGCCCGAGGGTCTTATAGAGAGAATGGTTTTAGCTTCAAGCAATGAAGGTGATATTGTTATAGATCCATTTTCCGGAAGTGGGACAACATTAAGAGTTTGCCAACAACTGAATCGTCAGTGCATAGGAATAGAATTGAATCCTGAATATGTTGAAAACACAAAATACAGATTAGAGCAAGAATTCACAGGATTTGATAGTGTTGATGAAAGAATGAGTAGAATACCCAATGATTTGAATGATGATGATATTAGAGATGAATATTTATCTAATCATGAAGAGTGGTTTTTAAAGAACCATCCGAATGCAATTGACGAGTTTAATAAAGAATCTGTAAGAAAATATGGGCACAAGATTAAAAAATCGAAGAATACAAGACACGAAGAACTCTCATTGTTCGATTTTATGAATGAAAAAAATGTATAACAAATAGTTGCACCTGACATTTTTTCGCTCCAAAATGCAGGTAAACTCAAGCGTTAGTTGGTCTGCTTGTTTACACAATGCTTTACCTGCTAACTAAACACTAAAATAAATACAGTAATAATATTTATAATGCGAATTAAGAGTCAAGAGCCAATAAAAACATAGTCGCAGACAATCTGCCAGTCCATATTTTTTCCTTTTAGCTAATTTAAAATAAAAATTTAATTTTATAATGATCTTTCTGAATATTATTGTCAAATTTTACGTACTTATTATCTTTTGACTATTAATTCGCATTAACTTAAATAAATGTTAGTTTATTTTTGTATTTACTGCATTAGGAAAATTAGAAAAAATTCACTAAAGTTTATCCAACCAATATCAATACTCGGGCTAATATCAACTATGGAGCGAATTTTATTTGCTCGGCATTAATAATATTTTGTCAGAAAGTTCAGCCAATATTTGTTTTAATATAACTTTTGAATTATTTTCTAACAACTCAAGTTGCTTATTAGTTTTTACTAACCCTTCTAAAATAACCAACAAATTCTTCTGAGTATTTTTTCCATTTATATGGGGCAATAACAACCTTGCTATTTGGCTAATTTCAACCAATTCGCAAATTAGATTAGCAATATTTTGTTCGCCTTGTAAAACCTGCCATTGGCTAAAACTACTAACGATTGGACAATTAGAGATTTTAGTTTGAAAACGGGGCGGATTTACATTAATTTTAATTGCTTCTGAATAATAAAGCTGCAATAATTCCTGAGCTAATAACTGTTTTTGTTGAGCATAATTTGGTCTGGAAATGGATAATTTTTTACAAACTTGCCTAAATAATCTTTCAAAATTAATATAATTAGGATAATGGGTTGCTAAATATGCAATACCAATTTTGGCAATGGGAGAAGTAACCGTAACAACTTCAGCATTTGGTTTTTTAAATTGGCAAACTTCATCGTTACGCAAATTTGTTGCCTCGGTTTGTAAATTAGTTGCCAAGTAATATTTAGTAATATTTTGCCAGTGAATTGTACGATTAATTTCAATATTTTTATGACATAATAGCGAGCGGCGTAAACTGCGATTAAAGAAAAAATCCATATATTGCTCTTGTTTAAAAAAATCATCTTGAAAAAACTCATCAAACGTTGCAACTAAATCAGGTGGATAAATATCCATTACGTAACGACAAAATTCAATATCAGTAACATAATTTAAATCATATTGTTTAATCTGGCTAATAAATTGATGAAAATAAATTGGATTATTATCTTGTTCCAAAAAATCATGATAAATATAATTATCTAAAACGCCTTGTAATTGCTGCCATTTTTCTTGTAATAAAATATCATAACTTCCTTTTCCTGATTGGCGCAAATGAGCAATAAAACGCAGAATTCCCTTTGCTTTCATAATGCGTAACCGTAAAGGTGTTTCGAGATTTTGTTGGCAGTGATACATCATCATATCCCGCATAATATTATCCAAATGCCAGCCTGGCAAAGTATTATAACTAATATAAGCAACGCCATTGTTAGTTAAATGTTGTTTAATCAGGGCTAATAACTTATCTTGTAATGGTTGCGATATCCATGAATAAACTCCATGTACAATAATATAATCGAACCAGCCTAATGATTGGTCTATTGCCTCAAAGTCAAGTTGAAATAATGTTACATTTTGACAATTAATTGCTGACAATACTTCTTGTCCAGCTTTAATTTGCTTGGCAGAAGCATCAATTCCATATAATGAAGCATCGGGCAAAGTTTGAGCGATGGCAATTAAATTAGTTCCATCTCCACAACCTAATTCTAAAATACGAGCGGTTTTAACAACTGGCGGTTCAATAGCAAAAAGGGTCGCTAGGCTGGCAAGTTGATCGGGATGCGTATCGGCATAAGTCAAAGAAGGATAAGGAATTTCATCATAGCAATTTTGAGACATTTAAATTCTCCTAAAAATAATTTATTATACTAGAATTCAAAGCTTTACAATTTTAACATCAACGATTAGACTTTATTCTATGAATATCAAATATTTAAATAAGGTAAACACAATATGGAAACATTAAAAGTCGATTTAGGTACACGCAGTTATCCTATTTATATTGGCGAAAATTTATTAAACCAAGCAGCATTAGTTCAACCGTTTGTAACTGGTAAGCAAGTTTTAATTGTTACTAATGAAACCATTGCACCTTTGTATTTGGAAAAAGTGCAAAATTTATTCTCCAAATTTCAAACCAAATCAGTTATTTTACCAGATGGCGAAGAATTTAAAAATTTAGAGGTATTAAATCAAATTTTTGATACTTTACTTGAACAGCGTTTTGACCGCCAAGTTACTTTAGTTGCTTTAGGCGGCGGGGTGGTGGGAGATATGACTGGATTTGCGGCGGCTTGCTATCAACGTGGAGTGGCTTTTATTCAAATTCCAACTACTTTATTGGCACAAGTAGATTCTTCAGTGGGTGGAAAAACAGGAATTAATCATCCATTAGGTAAAAATATGATTGGGGCTTTTTATCAACCGCAATGCGTAATAATTGATACCAAAACTTTGGATACTTTGGATGATAAGCAATTCAGTTCAGGATTAGCCGAAGTTATTAAATATGGTTTAATTACTGATTTTGCCTTCTTTAAATGGCTGGAAAACAACATAACTGCTTTATTAAAACGAGATGCTGAAGCCTTGAAATTTACTATTTCCCGCTCCTGTCAAAATAAAGCGCAAGTAGTTGCAGAAGATGAATTGGAAAACGGGCGTAGAGTTATTTTAAATCTAGGACATACTTTTGGACATGCAATTGAAACTGGAATGGGTTATGGCAAAGTGTTGCATGGCGAAGCGGTCGCAATTGGCATTAATTTAGCCGCTCAATTCTCTTGTCAACGTGCTTGGATAACTGAAGCGCAAGTTCAACAAATAAATACTTTATTAGAAACAATGCGTTTACCCACTAAAATTCCTCCAGAAATGAATATGGAAAAAATGTTGCAACTGATGCAAGTTGATAAAAAAGTTATTGCTGGACAAATTCGCTTAGTATTATTAAAAGCAATTGGTCAAGCAGAAATTGTTGAATCTAATGCAACGGAAATTAGGGTAGTCCTAAAATAGGTAGTGCTAAACCTGTTAGGTCTTTGATACCTGACAGGTTTTTTGAGACCATCACTACTTTGTTCAGGACTACCGAAATTAGTAATAATTTTATGGACATGAAGCATTAATTTTATTATTAATCTTTTTCTTAGACCATTTGTAATTACCTTTATTTACTTCATTTGAATGGAATTCATTAACAGTTTCATTTAAAATGTCAGACCAAAGTCGTTTTTGTTTTTTAGTTTGTAATTTAGCAGTGCCTGCTTCTTGTTGATAAATTTTTGTAATGGCTTGACATAATAATTTCCACCAATCATTGGCTATTTGATGAGACTGTTGTTTAAACTGTTTATCAGCTAATTTAATTGCTGAAGGATATTTTTTCTTATGGCTAACAGGTGGTTTAGCATATTGCGTATCTCCAAACAATTTAGTTATTTTTTTAACATAATTTATGGTTTCCTTGAAAGGCGGTACTTTATAACCATATTTTCTTACATTACCATAGCCAGCATTATAAGCGGCTAACGCTAAAGAAACTTTTCCTCGTATGCCTTTTCTTTTCAGCATTTTTCCTAAATAACGTGTACCGCCTTTAAGATTTTGATTTGGATTGTAAGCATTTTTTACTCCTAATTCCTTCGCTGTGCCAGGCATTAATTGCATCAATCCCATTGCACCTACATGAGAGCGGGCTTTGGGATTGTAATTTGATTCGGTTTTAACTACGGCATGTATTAAGCGCGGATTTAGTTCTTCTTCCTCACCAACGTTTTCAATCATTTCTATGAGAGGTAAATTATATTTTGCTTCCGCCTTGGTTGCTGATTTTAATAAAATAGCTGGTAAGCGGTAATTGGCGTTATATTCAACTGTTGGTATATGATTATTAAGTTCTTGTAATTCGTCAAATCTATCTTGGGCAGAGGTTTTTCCACTAGCAATCCAATTAACTGCTTGCCAATTTCTCTTCGATTCTCGACAAGATGTTCCAAATACTGGAGCTTTTCGTTTACCATTTTCAATAATGCGGGTATAGTAATCACGACATAATTTACCCTGCTCTAAATCTGAATAGGTTAAAAAAATAGCTAAATGTCTTTCAATCTCTGGCTCTTCTTTATCACTCCAAGTGGCTATTTCGCCGTCAAGCAATTTTTCTTCTAATAAAATATTAAGGTCTTGTTCCAGCCTACCTGCTTTTGTGTTTAAACTAGAGCAGCCTAAAAACGTTATCACTGGCAATAATAAAAAAATTATTTTAAGCACTGATTTTCTCCGATAACATAAAACACTTGGAAAGATTTTGCAAGTTTTCATTCACAATGTTTATTGGTTTGTTTATCTACTTGTTTAGAACCTTTTTTCTTCGCCCACAATATATATTTTCGACAAATACTTTTATTCGATTTATAAGTGGAAATAGGTTGTATAGTAAATTCGTTACCTGTTACTTCATTAGTCCAATGGCGTTGTTCATTATCGGGTAATTCTTGTAATGCTGCTAGTATTTTGCGTTGGTCGCTTTTATCCATATATAAACCAATTGTGCCACCGATAACGATACTGGTAGCGGTAATACTAGCTACACAAGCAGCAATTTTGGTTTTATCCGTATATTTATTACTACAAGCAATGTAACCAACTGTACCGCCAACAAGACCTCCAAATATTCCCCCAGTTATTACCTTATTACTACAAGCGTAAAGGGAAATTAAGATAACAAAACTTATTACAGGTTTTAGTAACATTTTTTTAAGCTCATTTCATTGCGACTAAAATAATTGGAGTAATTACTTGGCTAAACGTTGTGCTTCCACAAAATCTAATGTTCCTTCATAAATAGCTCGTCCAGTAATTGCTCCTATAATTCCTTTATCTTCAACTTCACATAAAGCTTTAATATCATCCATATTAGTAACACCGCCAGCGGCAATAACTGGAATCGCAATAGATTCTGCTAATTGAACGGTTGATTCTACATTTAAACCTTGCATCATTCCATCACGACTAATATCGGTATATATAATTGCTTCAACACCAACTTGTTCAAAGTGTTTTGCCATATCAATTGCATTATGGTCGGAAAGTTTTGCCCAGCCATCAGTAGCAATTTTACCATCACGAGCATCTAAGCCAACTATAATATGTCCAGGAAATTTTAAGCAAGCTTCTGATACAAAGGCGGGAGTTTCAACAGCTTTAGTGCCAATAATAACATATTTAACACCTGCTTCTAAATAAGTACGGATAGTGGCTAAGTTGCGAATTCCTCCACCTATTTGGATTGCAATAGTTGGATATTTTTGGCTAATTTGATAAACAATATCGGCATTAACTGGTTTGCCAGCAAATGCTCCATCTAAATCTATTAGATGTAGGCGAGAAGCTCCAGCTTTAATCCACCGTTCTGCCATTGCAATTGGATCATCAGAAAATATAGTTTCATCTTCCATTCGTCCCTGTTTTAATCTCACACATCGACCTTGTTTTAAATCGATAGCGGGTATAACTAACATACAATATTCCTTAAAAAGGTAATTTATAGTTTAATTTACGTTTTTGATGTATTTTTTTGGTTATCAATGGTCGAAGTTCTGTTAATACTTGTTTGTAAACGGCTTTTTTAAAATAAACTACCTGATTTAACGGGTAACAATAATCAACCCATGTCCATTTATCAAATTCAGGTGTTTCATTTGCATCCAAACGAATAGCACCATCATCACTCGTCAGCCGTAACATATACCAAATTTGTTTTTGCCCTATACATAAAGGTCTTTGGTGATGACGAATTAAGTGGTAAGGCAAACGATAATAACTCCAGTTATGAGTTGCTCCCAAAATTTGTACTTGGTTTTTAAATAATCCTAGTTCTTCATGTAATTCTCGAAACATTGCCTGTTTTGCTGTTTCATATATTTTTATTCCACCTTGAGGAAATTGCCAGGTATCTTGACCGATCCGTTTTGCCCACAATACTTGTCCAGTCTGATTTGTCAAGATGATACCTATATTCATTCGATAACCATCAGTATCAATCATAGGACAAGCCTTTAGATTTTTAGTTATTTGTTAAAAGATTTTAGTAAAATTTACTAAACTTAATCCATAAATTTAGAATTGGTATTTTTTGAATTGTTTTTTTTAATTGCTATAGAAGTTCAGAAAAATAAATTAATAAATTTGGCAATTAAACTTGCTAGATATTTAAAACCTAACAAGTTTGATTAAAATTAATGCTAACTAATTACAATTATCACCATTTAAAGCTTGAACGGTATCATTCATTACTGCCATGCGTTCCGCTTGAACACCTGTAGCGATTTCTATTGCTTTCATATTATTACCAGCATAAATAGCTGGAACAATTTCAGTTTCACGAGTATTTTTAAATTCAACCCATGTTTCCAATAAAATGGTGAATTGCTCATCATCAGTCTTATTTTCATCGTTAAGCATGATTTCAATTACTCGTTCAAGTTCTATACTAGCATTATCAATCTCTACTTTTAATTGGTCTTGCTCTGCTTTTTCTGTGGACATAACCATCATCATCAAATTAAATCTAGCATCAGCTAAAGCAAATTTGCTATCACAAATAGTTTCTGCTTGTGCTAATTGCATGATAAAAATAGAAAACAGTATCCAACTAAGTAACAATTTTTTCATATTATTCTTTCCTTTTGATTTTTATTATTTACCATACATAGATTTGCATAAAGGTTTATCATGAATTACAGATTCACAATAAGGCAACATATTTTTTGCTTTTACGCCGCAGTTATCATCATAAATTGAATCTAATGATAATCTTACATAATTTAACCGTTTTACCCACTGCCATAGACTCATTGCGCCACTGCAATCTGGTTCTTTACCACGTATTTTTTTAGCTATTTCCACAGCAGCCGCACAATCTCCACTGCTATCTAATTTATCGCAGTAATACAAATGAGTTGCTAATACTCCCCATTGATTATAGTCGGTGAACATTTTTCTGGTTATACATTGAACAACTTGTCCACTATGTTGAAAAGCTCGTTCATATTCATCAGAATCACAACTAACCATACCTTCTCTGCCACGAGCATCATCCGTAGAAGCACGTAAACCAAGATTATCAACTAAATTGCACCACGGCTGTCTAGTTTTTGTACCAATCATGAAAGCAGACCTCATAATCGTTGACAGTTGTTTTTTAGTTAATTTCATGCAAAACAATTCTTTAGGAGGTAAATCAGCTTCCTCCATACATTGCATTCCAATTTTCCATTCCTGATCGGTAACAGCTGCATGGCTGATATTTAATAAGTTTACACTAGCGAACACTAGCCCATATATTGCAAAAATAATTTTGGGATTTAGTATTTTTTTCATTTTTAAAATATTTTATTCTCCAAAAAAGTAAAATTATGAAATGAAATTATTAAATAATTGTAAAGTCTAAAATTGATTGATTATATAGCTAAAAATATATGAACCTATCCCACTAATAATTT
>JAGLFE010000260.1 GCA_023144675.1 Thiomargarita sp.
GACTAGAACAGGGAATTGAACAAGGTCGAGAGCAGGGAGTGGAACAAGGAAAAGTAACGATGTTGTGTCAAATATTAAAGAAACGATTTGGAGAAATACCAGATTGGGTTACTGACAAATTAAATAAAGCCGATTCTACACAACTACAAAATTATGTGGACAAAGTTTTGGACGTAGATAGTTTGGAACAATTATTTAAATCAACCCTTTAAGGAAACTAAACGATGCTCAATTTACTAAGTTACCAAACCACGGCGACAATTTACGAAAGTAATCGTGCTATTATTTATCGGGGAATTAGAAAAAAGGATCAAAAACCAATTATTCTAAAAATGCTAACGGCGGAATATCCCAATTCGGAAGAATTGAATCGTTACCAGCAAGAATATGAAATCACGCATGATTTGAATTTAGATGGTGTTATAAAAGCTTATGCACTGGAAAAATATCAAAATTCTTGGGTGATTATTTTAGAAGATTTTGCTGGGGAATCTTTGAAACTAATTATTGCCAATAAAAGTTTAACATTCAAAGAATTTTTACCTATTAGCATCCAAATTGCGGAAATTTTAGGTCAGATTCATGTAGCCAATATTATTCACAAAGATATAAACCCCGCCAATATTTTAATTAATCCAGCAACAGGAATGGTAAAAATTACTGATTTTGGAATTGCTAGTCTTTTACCACGTGAAAATACTACCTTGCAAAATCCCGAACAGTTAGAAGGAACTTTAGCCTATATTTCCCCTGAGCAAACTGGACGCATGAATCGTAGTCTCGATTATCGGACTGATTTATATTCATTAGGTGCGACTTTTTATGAACTTTTGACTGGAAAATTACCTTTTGAGCTAACTGATGCACTTGAATTAGTTCACTGTCATATTGCCAAAATGCCAAAATCGGTGCATAAAATCAACCCCAATGTACCACAAATTATTTCTGACATTGTAATGAAATTGATGGCAAAAAATGCTGAAGAACGTTATCAATCAGCTTTTGGGCTTAAATCGGATTTAGAAAAATGTCTTGAAAATTTTGAAAATTTACCAGATTTCAAGTTTAAATTAGCCCAAAATGATCGTGTTAGTAAATTACAAATTCCGCAAAAATTATATGGGCGTGAAAATGAAATTAATGTTTTATTGCAAGCATTTGAACGAATAACTCAAGGAGTTGGAGAAATAATACTAATTTCTGGTTATTCGGGTGTGGGGAAAACAGCTTTAGTATATGAAGTGCATAAGTCCATAACTGAAAAACAGGGTTATTTTGTAACTGGTAAATTTAATAAATTTCAACATAATGTTCCTTATTCGGGATTAACTCAAGTTTTTAATGAATTTTGTAGTTATTTACTTACTGAAAATACTGAAGTTTTAATCCAATGGCGTGAAAGAATTTTGCAAGCAATTGGGCAAAATGGTCAAATTTTGATTGATATTATTCCTAAATTGGAATTAGTAATTGGTTTACAACCGTCTGTTACTGAAGTTGGCACCATCGAAGCACAAAATCGGTTTAATTTATTATTTCAAAATTTCTTTCAAGCAATTTGTCAACAAAAACATCCTTTAGTGCTATTTATAGATGATTTGCAATGGGCGGATTCTGCTTCATTAAATTTGCTAAATATCCTTTTGAAAGATATGAATAGCCAATATTTTCTTATAATTGGAGCTTATCGGGATAATGAGATCGATGCAACTTATCCGTTAATGACAGAAGTAGAAAAATTGTATAACATTGGAGTTTTAATCAATAATATTAACTTAAATAATCTAGTTTTAAACGACGTTGATAACATTATTGCCGATGCTTTGAGGAGTAAAAAAACTCATACACAAAAATTATCCCAGTTGATTTATGAAAAAACTCAGGGCAATGCTTTTTTTACCCATGAATTCCTTAAATCATTATATGAACAGGAATTGTTAGAATTTGATTTAAAGAACCAAACTTGGCAATGGGATACTGACAAAATCAAAGAACTTTCCATAACTGATAATGTAGTGGAATTTATCGCTCGCAAGCTGAGTAAGTTACCACCGCAAACGCAAGAAGTGCTTAAATTAGCTTCCTGTATTGGCAATCAATTTGATTTGAAAACTCTGACAATTATTTATCAACATTCCGCAACTGAAACTTTAACTGATTTATGGCAAGCACTTGAAGAAGGTTTATTAATTCCACTAGATAATAATTATAATGTTGAAGCACAAGATATTGATACGGGTTTTAAATTTCAACATGATCGTATTCAACAAGCAACTTATTCCTTAATTTCGGAAACATATAAAGCTCGAATTCATCTACAAGTTGGTCGTTTATTGCAGAATAATAATGAGAATTTAGCAGATAACTTGTTTAAAATTATTGATCATTTGAATCTTGGTTTGGAATTGGTTAAGAAACAAGATGAACGCTATGAAATTGCGAACTTAAACTTACTAGCAGGTCAAAAAGCTAAAGCGGCAACGGCTTATAAAGCGGCACTTAACTATTTAAATCAAGGTGTAACACTTTTGCCAGCCAGTAGTTGGGAAATGGAATATGAGTTAAGCTTCTTATTATATCTGGAACAAGTAGAAGTTTTATACCTTAATACGCATTTTGGGCAATCCCAAACTTTAGCGGACACAGTGTTGAACCATGCAAAAACTTTATTGGATAAAGTTAAATTATACGAGCTTAAAATCCAAGCCCATATTACCAATACTCAAATGAATGAAGCACTGGATATAGGTTTACAGGTACTTAATTTATTAGATGTTGAGCTAGAACAAACGCCCCCAATTCAAGAAAGTAATGTTGCGGATTTAATTGATTTGCCGATTATGACTGATCCAAATAAACTAGCAGCAATGCGAATTTTAATGACGATTATGTCCCCTGCTTTTATTGCAAATCCAGCCCTTTTAGGTTCAATTGCCTTTACAATGGTCAATTTGAGTTTGAAAGATGGCAATTCTCCAGCTTCTAGTTATGGATATGGTTTTTATGGCTTAATTTTATGTGCTGGTATTAATGATGTAGAAACTGGTTACCAATTTGGAAAACTTTCTTTAGAATTAGTCGATAAATTAGAGGCTAAAAATATAAAAGCAAGAACTTATGAGTTGTTTCATGCTTTTATTCGACCATGGAAAGAACATCCTAAATATATTTTGGATGCACTATACGAAACTGTTCAAATTGGGCTAGAAACAGGTGATATAGAATATGCAGCTTATTCAGCAATTTATTGTTGCACCTTTCCACTTTTAATGGGTGAATCACTAGAATCAGTTGAAGGTCGTTGTATTTCACAGGTGGAAATGTTGCAAAAATTTCAATATGAACATACACTTAACTACATCAAAATTTGGCGACAACTTGCTTTAAATTTACAAGATAAAGCTGCGGAAAAAACTTTATTAACTGGTGAAGATTTTAATGAAGCGGAAATGCAGCAATATTTCCTTGATACTCAAAATAATACTAGCCTGTTCGCATTACACGTTGCGAAAGGTATCCTGCTTTGTTTATTAGGGGAATCAAAATTTGCCGTGGAAGCATTTGAATCTGCAAATCAATATCAAGAAGGCGGTACCAGTTTTATTACTGGTGCAAATAGTTTCTACTATTCATTAGCCTTATTAGCTCAATATTCTAAAGTTTCGGCTAAAAAACAAGCAAAGATAATGCTTCAGGTTGAATCTCATCAAGAGAAAATGAAATTATGGGCTTTTCATGCGCCAATGAATTATCAACATAAATATGATTTAGTTGAAGCTGAAAAAGCACGAGTTTTAGGACAATTGGAAGCGATAGATTGGTATGAAAAAGCCATCGCTGGTGCTAAAGAAAATCAATATTTACAGGAGGAGGCTTTAGCTTATGAATTGGCTGCCGAATATTATTTCAAGCGCAATATGGAACAATTCGGGCAAATTTACTTAAAGAAAGCTCACTACGGTTATCAACAATGGGGAGCGGTGGCTAAAACTGAGGATTTGGAAAAAAATTATTCATGGTTGTTGGAGAAAAATATCTCGCCAATAACGCTTAATAATACAAATACTACCGAAACTGTTATGGCTTCAACTCGTCATGCTAATGCTTCAATGTGGCTAGATTTAGAAAGTATGATGAAAGCTTCACAAACATTGGCTGGAGAAATTGTTTTAAGTCGGTTATTGGAAAAAATGATGCATATTGTGATTGAAAATGCAGGTGCGCAACATGGTTTTCTCATTTTACCCGACAATAATAAATGGGTGATTGAAGCCGAAGGCGCAGTTGATAAAGAAGTAGTTACGTTATTACATTCTTTAGCAGTCGAAGATCATCTTCCCGAAGCTATTATCAGTTATGTAGCTCGTACCCAAGAAAATATAGTTTTAGCAGATGCGAGAACGGAAGGACTTTATACTGAAAATTCCTATATTAAGGAATCTCAAACGCAATCAGTTTTATGCTTTCCAATTATTTATCAACAACAATTACGGGCTATTTTATATTTAGAAAACAATTTAACCACTGGGGCATTCACGGAACAACGACTTAATTTACTAAAAATGTTATCCAGTCAAATAGCTATTTCATTGGAAAATGCGCAATGGGTAGCTACTTTAGATACAAAAGTGGCTGACCGTACTGCCCAATTAAATAGCAAAGTGGAGGAATTAACCCAAGCTCGCCAGGAATTAGTCCAAAGCGAAAAAATGGCATCACTGGGACGTTTAGTTGCTGGATTTGCCCATGAACTCAATACTCCATTGGGAGTGGCGGTTGGGAGTGCCTCGGCTTTGCAACAGGAAGCTAAAAAAGTGAATCATTTAATGGCACAAGAAGAAATTGATATTGATGAATTATTATCGGCGATAGATACTATTGATAAAGGTTTTGATTTAACTTTATCCAATTTAGACCGGGCAGCTAAATTAGTTAGCAGTTTTAAACGCACGGCTGTTGACCAAAGTTCTGATGAAGAAAGAGTATTTTTAGTAAAAGAAGTGATTGATGATATAATTAACACTTTGCATAATCGCTTCAAACAAACTGATATTTCGATTAAAGTCATTTGTCCTAATGATATTAAGATAAAAAGTTTACCTGGTGCGTTGGAACAAATATTGACTAATTTCTTAATGAATAGCCTAATTCATGGTTTTAATGATGGGCAAGAGGCTGGTAATATTAACATTGCAGTACAAATAGATGGAATTAATTTGCGTATAGAATATGCTGATGATGGTAAAGGTATTGACTACGAAAATTTAGAAAAAATATTTGAACCATTTTTTACTACCCATCGCGCACATGGCGGTAGCGGTTTAGGAATGTATATCTGTTACAATATTGTTACCACTCAATTAAATGGTACACTTACTTGCGAAAGTACAGTTGGGAACGGAGTTTTGTTTAAAATTTATTACCCAATATTAGCAATTGATTATTCACAATAAACTTATATTTTATAATTTCATAAAAACTATTAAAGTTACTACAAAAAAAATGCTCAACCTGCCAAATTACCAAATTAAAGAACAAATATACGAAAGTATAAATTCCACCGTTTATCGTGGCATAAGAAACAAGGATAATCAACCAGTTATTTTAAAAATGCTGAAACAGGATTATCCTAGTCCGGCTGAACTAACACGCTATCAACAAGAATATGAAATAACCCTTGATTTAAATTTAACTGGGGTTATCAAAACCTATGGTATTGAAAAATATCAAAATACATTAGTTATTATTTTGGAAGATTTTGATGGAACTTCCTTAAAAGAATTAATGGCAGCTCGTCCATTGACAGTCCAAGAGTTTCTACCTCTTGCTATCCAAATTACTGATAGTTTAGGTAATATTCATGCAGCCAATATTATTCACAAAGATATTAATCCAAGTAATATTGTTTGGGAACCAACTACTAAGCGATTAAAAATTATTGATTTTGGAATAGCCAGCCGCTTACCACGAGAAAATCCCACCTTAAAAAATCCCGAGCAATTAGAAGGTACTTTAGCTTATCTTTCTCCAGAACAGACAGGTCGCATCAATCGTAGTATGGATTATCGAACTGATTTATATTCATTGGGAGTAACTTTTTATGAAATGTTGACTGGACAGCTACCTTTTGATAGTACGGATGCAATGGAATTGGTTCATTGTCATATTGCCAAAACTCCAGTTCCAGCAAGCGAAATAAACCCTGAAATTACCCAGATTATTTCTGATATTGTGATGAAATTGTTGGCTAAAAATGTTGAAAATAGATACCAATCTGCTTTTGGAATTAAGGCTGATTTGGAGAAGGGTTTAAACCTGTCAGGTTTGCCGTTTGAGTTAGCTCAACAAGATTTTTCTGGCAAATTTGAAATCCCACAAAAACTCTATGGTCGTGAAAATGAAGTTGATACTTTATTGCAAGCCTTTGAGCGAGTTAGTAATGGCAATAAGGAAATGATGTTAGTAGCCGGCTATTCTGGTGTGGGAAAAACAGCTTTAGTCCATGAAGTCCATAAACCTATGACCAAAAAACATGGTTATTTTGCCGCTGGTAAGTTTGATCAATTCCAAAAAAATATCCCTTATTCTGCTATTACCCAAGCATTCAATCAATTTTGTCGTTATTTGCTAATGGAAAATGCGGAAAATTTAGCAAATTGGCAAATGCGTATTTTGGAGGCGGTGGGTAATAACGGTCAAATTATCATTGAT
>JAGLFE010000261.1 GCA_023144675.1 Thiomargarita sp.
ATTAATTCCCCGCCCATTAATCGAGTCAATTGCCGAGAAATAGATAAACCTAAACCAGTACCGCCAAACTTACGACTAGTTGAACCATCTGCCTGTTGAAAAGCTTCAAACACAACTTGTTGCTTATTTTTGGGAATCCCAATACCAGAATCAATAACACTAATAGCGATAGTTTTGTTGAGTTCTAAATTATGACCACCAAGATTTATTGGCACTTTAGTTGGACGTTCGATTAATATTTGAATTTGTCCCTTGTTGGTAAATTTAAAAGCATTGGATAGTAAATTATTAACGATTTGTTTAATTCGTTGTCCATCAGCAATAATTGTCGTAGGTATATTAGTGGCAATAGTCAAATCAAAGCCTAGATTTTTATCTTCGGCAATAGGCTGAAATTTCTGTTTAATGGTGTTAAATAAATCACTTAAATCTATATCTTCCCAATTAATTTCAACCTTGCCCGCTTCTACTTTAGATAAATCTAAAATATCATTAATTAAAGTTAATAAATCATTACCCGCACTATACATGGTTTTAGCATATTCAACTTGTTTGTCATCCAAGTTACCTTTTTTATTTTCAGATAATAATTGGGATAAAATTAACAAGCTATTCAAAGGAGTTCGCAATTCGTGGGACATATTGGCTAGAAATTCAGATTTATACTTACTTGCCAATTCTAATTCCTTAGCTTTAGTCAAAATTGCTTCTTGGGCTGTTTGCATTTCAGATTTGGTTTGTTCTAAAGCTTTATTTTTATTTTGAATTTCACCTTTTTGCCTTTCTAAACTGCTGGTACGTTCCCCTAAAACTTCATTAGTTTGGCGTAATTCTTCTTGTTGAGTTTGTAATTCTTCCTGTTGAGATTGCAATTCTTCGGATTGAGAACGTAATTTATGATTTGTATCTTGCATTTCCTGTTGCTTTTGCTGTAATTCTTCCGATTGTTGCTGACTTTGTTCTAATATAACTTGCATTTTAGCCCGCGAATCGGCAGTATTTATGGCAATTCCAATGCCAGACATTACTTGTTCCAAAAACTTATATTGGGTATCAGACACTTTTGCTTGCAAGCCGATTTCAATTACTGCTTTTACTTTACTTTCATATAAACAAGGCAGTAAAATTAAATTCCGTGGCATCGCATTGGCTAAACCAGAACGAATAATGTTTGGGCATTCTTCAATTGTTTGGGCAAAAATTAAAGGTTTCTTTTCCAAGGCAACTTCCCCAACTAAACCTTCACCAAGTAAATATTTATTAGGACGTTGCTTATCGTCAACATAAGCATAACCAGCAATAATTTGCAAATAAGGTATTTCTTCATCTTTTTTAACGAGATAAAATAAACCCACCTGCGCATTAACATATTTACATAAAAAGCCAATGATATTTTTTGCTAAAGTTGTAATATCTTGCTCTCCACGAATTAATTCATCTAAATTAGCTTGTCCACTTTTAATCCAATCTTGAACAGTGTTTTCTTTCATGGCGGTGGTTAGTTTAGAAGAAGCTGTTTCTAAAGCATCATTAATTTGCCCAAAATCACCTTTGTATTCTGCCTGAGTAATTACATTTTCACCTTTTGCTAAACCTTGGGAAACATGTACAATATCTTCAATTACTAACTTTAAATTGAATAAAGCCATTTGTAAAGCTTCTTGAATTTGGAGAAAATCTCCCTTGTAACTAGCTCTGGGTACAATATTTAAATCACCATTTGCAAGTCCCTGTGAAACTTGGGTAATGTCCTCAATAACCTGATTTTGATTAGTCAAAGCCATTTCTAAAGCTTCTTTAATTTTTATAAAATCGCCATTATATTCCGCCTTGGGTACGACGCTTAAATTACCTTCGGCTAGTCCTTGTGAAACTTGGGTAATGTCCTCAATAACCTGATTTTGATTAGTCAAAGCCATTTCTAAAGCTTCCTTAATTTTAACAAAATCACCATTATATTCCGCCTTGGGTACGACGCTTAAATTCCCATTGGCTAGTCCTTGTGAAACTTGGGTAATGTCTTCAATCACTCGGCTTTGATTAGATAAGGCAGTTATTAAACTGGTTTTAATTTGAGCAAACTCACCATGATAATTGGCTATCGGCATCACATTTAATTTACCCTGTGCTAATCCTTGAGATACTCGAACCATATCTTCAATCACGGTTTCAAAATAATGATTAGTTTTAGTTAGTTTTTGTGTGTATTTGTCAGAAGTTTTATAAACAATGTAAATATTAATAAATAAACCCACTAATACGCAGATATAACTTACTTTTTTCAATAAATGCGCACTGTCAAACATGGTATCAAATAAATGTTCAGAAAAAGACATAAACATTACTTGCGCCATAAATCCAACTATTAAGGATAAAACCAGCCAATGTTCAAATTCGTCAGTTTTCCAATGCCCTTTTTTCAAATAACCAATCAAGGCTAATAGAAAAAATATAGCAGGTACAAATTCTTCAGGACGAGAGAAAAATAATTCAGGATAATAGGCACGAGGCAATGGCACGAAAGCAAAAAAGAAAAAGCAGGTAATTGCTAATAAAGCCGAAATTATGTAAACAGCTTTTTCGGAAATTACCATGGTTTTCCCTAATTTTTGTTCCTGAACCCAGGCTAAATAACTGAACCACAATAAAACTGATAAAAATAGACGTGCCGCAACCCAACTCCAAGGAATTAAAGAATCTGGTGGTGATGGGAAATATAAATCAAAGAAGGTTGAAGTAACAATAGCGTGATAAGTGTCTAAAAAACTGGTGCCTAAAAACCCCGCACCAATAAATAAAAAAGTGCTATTTTTCTTGCTATAAAAATGCAATAAAGCCATGATGCCAATTAACAATGCCAGTAAGGAAGAAATAACTTCCATAATGGTATGCAATTGTTTCGAGCCTATCCAAGTCGAATCTCTTAAAATAAAGTAGCCAATAAATAAGCCTACAAAGAGCAAAATATATGTTAATATTTTTTTGTTTTGTTTGTCCATAATTATTGTTTTAAATGAAATTTTGATAATAAAATATATTTAATAATAGTAACTATCTACCAAGAAAT
>JAGLFE010000262.1 GCA_023144675.1 Thiomargarita sp.
TAGTCCTGAACAAAGTAGTGATGGTCTCAAAAAACCTGTCAGGTATCAAAGACCTAACAGGTTTAGCACTACCTATTTTAGGACTACCCTTTATTTAGAACTACATTAAATTAATCTGCGTAATTTTAGTTATTACGTATTTTTGCCAATAGTTGCAACATTTCAAGATATAACCATACTAGAGTTACAATCAAAGCAAAGGCACTATACCATTCCATATATTTAGGCGCACCAGCTTCGGCGGCTTTTTTAATAAACTCAAAATCAAGTACTAAATTCAAGGCTGCAACAATTACCACTACCAAGCTAAAAGCAATTCCCACTATACCGCTTTCATGGATATAAGGTAAGCGAATACCGAAAAACATTAATCCAATATCAATCAAGTAAATTAATGCAATAGCTCCTGTCGCCGCAATCACAATAATCATAAAGGTTCGAGTAACTTTTATTAAGCCTATTTTATAAAAAAATAATAGCGAAAATAAAGTTCCAAAAGTTAAAGCCACTGCTTGAATTACAATGCCTGGAAACGCAGCTTCAAAAATAGTTGAAACACCACCAATAACTAGCCCTTCTAATAAAGCATAAATTGGAGCTAGTAAAAAAGCCCATTGCGGACTGAAAACGGTAATTATTCCAATAATTAATCCAACAATTGCCCCAATTAATAAATAATAAACAATAATTTGAGGATTATCGGTGGTATAAAATTGATACCAAGTCCAACAAGCGGAAACTGTAATTAACATTAATAAAAATAAAGCTTTATTAACCACCCCGATAATACTCATTTCAGCAACGAGAGAGATTCGTTCTTTTTTAAAAGCAGTTGATAATAGTGTTGGATTATTAGTTTGCATAATGTTCCCCTAAAGGAAGAATAGTAAATAAGTTAGAACATTTTTTTGTTAATTTTTCTGTTTTTATTATATCAATACTTTGGATAGTTTTTCTAAAATTCAAGTATGATAAAAACCTTATTTTACGGTATCATAATTAAATTTAGATAAAATATTGAAATTAATAAAACCAAGCTTTTATGCTACCTTATTTTTTGAGTTTAAAACTGTCCGAACTATTGTTTGATTAATTCTATTATCTCACAAGTTGGGATTCTCATTTTTATGTTATCTACTTATTTAAAACTGTCCAAACTATTGTATAATGTTAAAATTAATAATAAAAAAACCGTTTGAATATGGATTTACCCTGCTAGAAATGTTAGTGGTGCTAATATTGGTTAGCTTAATGACTACGCTTTTATTAGAAGGAGTTTCTTATGTTTTATATTTACGTTCCAGCTTTTTAACTCAGTTAGAATATACTCAAAAAGGTGTATTACAAGAACATTGGTTTCGGAGCGTAGTTTCTGCTATTGTAACCGATTATCGTAACGGTGAACATATTTTTGTAGGAGAAAAAGACCAGTTTCATGCAATGACAATCTCACCCTTAGATGAAAGAATTGGTACTCCAGCTCCATTTACTTGGAAATTAAAATATAATGGAGGCATAACAACACTAAATTACCTTAATAGAAATGAACAATTATTAGAAATAACCTATTGGGAGGGAAATGAAAAATACCACTTTCAATATATGTCAAAAGAAGGAGAATGGTACACGAAATGGCCACCGCCTTTTAGTTTAGAAAGAATACAAATTCCTCGTATGATTTCCTTATCGGGAAAACGTCAACAAACTCCTTTTACTTGGCTAGTTAAATTAACTGATAATGATCGAATTAAAATTGAACCGCGTGAAGATTAATAAATTACAAACTGGATTCGTATTGGTTGCTGCCTTGTGGTTATTAGCTATTTTAACCATTGCCGCTAGTTTTTTTGCATTATGGACACAGAATGTGGTTACAATCATTCAATCTAGGCAAAATGATATTCAAGGGGAAATAGATATATTGAGTACCAAGGCAAACTTGATGTACTTGCTGTCAACTCAACGTTTTACTATTGCTGGATTGACTATACCTGATGCCCTGCCAGATTTTATTGTCAGTGATAATATTTGGGATAATGAACCTACGGTGTTACCTGTTGGCAAAGAAATTAGACTTGATGATACAGTTTATCATGGTTACGGTAATGCTTTTTTTGCTTTACAAGATGAAGGTGGTTTAATTAATCTTAATTTAGCTAATAATCCTGTTTTAAGTCGGCTTTTAGAGGAATTAGGGATTCAGTATAAATTACATGCTGGTTTGATTGATAAATTAAAAGATTACCTAGATCGAGATGATTTACATAGAATTAATGGTGCAGAGGCTTATCATTACGAGAAACAAGGGCTGCCGCCACCAACTAATCGTTATTTGTATTACCAAACAGAAGTGCAAAATATTTTGGATTGGTCAAAACATGAAGTTCTATGGCAAAATCAACAATTCAAACAATTAACTCATATTTGGTTAGCGGCACGTCCAAATATAAATACTGCTCCAGAATTAGTATTAAGAGCGGCTTATAATATTACAGCAGAAAGTGCTAAACGTATTATACAAGTACGCAAAACCAGTCCATTTCATATATTAAGAAATGTAATTGAACTAATTCAAGAACCACTTGATCTTGACCCAGAAGAATTTAATTTTTTCCCTTCCCACTTTTTTCGGTTAACTTTATGGTATAAAGGAGCTAAACGAATGCAACAACACTATATTATGCTGACTCTTTTGGCGGCAAAAACTAGACCTTGGGAAACTCAATATCGAATGGAATTTAAATTACTACCTCTTTACTCAAAAACTACACCTGATTATGTACAAACAGCTATTTTTGAAACAGCGTTGTTTTCAGAAACGCAATGAAGCCATTACGCCTACTGCTGGCACAAAAGGAAGATATGAGTGGGTAATTGCTCGTAGCTTATGTTATTATCAACATTTTTCTCTAAAAGATATTCCTTCTTCACGTCAAGACAATGTGCTAGACTTAAAAGTTAAACAATTAAGTCCGTTTAAAGAATACGCAAGTTATTCCATTTGGCAGGGTGAACAAGTACAAGTTTGGATTTGGGATGCGAACAAGCAATATACAGTTACAACCGAAGCGGGAATTAAAACCGCAACTTGCATTCCTGAAACGGTATTATATTCCCAAGTAGAAACTAATACTGTACAATTAATTCAGTGTATAGAAGGAGTTGAAGGACAAATTTGGCAAAATGGTATTTTAGTAGGTAGTCGCTGGTGGTTAGAACAACCAACTGCAATTGAATGGAATTTTTTTCAACGTAATCATAGTGTCGCAACTCCTGAAAATTTACCGATTAAGCTCTTAAAACAAGACTTATTAACTCGTCCATGGAAAAATACTAAAAGGCAATTTAAACAACTGCAATTACAAGAAAAAACTTGGCTTAAATTAGCAAGTATTTTATTTGTTGCGATTTTTACTTGGCAAATTGTGGCTATTTGGAAATTGAAATGGACGACTAGCGTAGTTTTAGAACAAATTGAACCTTTACATGATAGAGTTGCTCCAATTTTAGCCGCTAGAACGCAAGCGATTAACAATCAAACTAAAATTAATCAACTAATAAACTTTGAACCCTATCCAGCTCAATTAGATATTATCGCTAAAGTTGCAGAAAAATTACCGAAAAGAAATACTTTTATAACTAAATGGATTTACCAACTAGATACATTAAATTTTGTGATTGAAACCAAAAATACTGATACTGTTTTTTATATTGAAACTTTTCAATCAGACCCTTTATTTGAAGAAGTAACTGCTAAAAAAGGTATTGGGCGTAAATCTAATCAAATTACCATGGATATGAAATTGGTTTCAGAATTAATTAATAATTAGGTAGTCCTGAATAAAATAGCGGTAAATAATTATGTAGCTTGGATTAGCCAAGCGTAACCCAACATTATTCGTAATTGCTCACTACCCTCGAAT
>JAGLFE010000263.1 GCA_023144675.1 Thiomargarita sp.
TAGTTTCTTACCTATTAATTGGTTTTTGGTTTACTAAAGAATCAGCAATTTATGCTAATTTAAAAGCATTTTTAGTTAATCGAGTCGGAGATTTTGGGTTTGTATTAGGAATAGCAGCAGTTTTTATGACTTTTGGCAGTCTGAATTATGTAGAAGTATTTGAACTTGCTCAAGCAGGAAACTATCAAGAAACAATAAGCATTATCCCTGGTTTTGACTGGTCAATTATGACAGTGATTTGTATTTTATTATTTATTGGTGCCATGGGTAAATCAGCTCAATTTCCTTTACATGTTTGGTTGCCTGATTCAATGGAAGGTCCAACTCCAATTTCAGCTTTAATTCATGCGGCTACAATGGTTACAGCGGGAATTTTTATGGTCGCAAGAATGTCGCCCTTATTTGAATTAAGTACCACTGCACTGAGTTTTGTTCTGATTATTGGAGCTATTACTGCATTATTTATGGGATTACTTGGTTTAGTACAAAATGATATTAAACGGGTAGTTGCTTATTCTACCTTATCTCAGCTTGGTTATATGACCGTTGCTTTGGGAGCTTCTGCTTATGCTGCTGGTATTTTTCATTTAATGACTCATGCCTTTTTTAAAGCCTTATTATTTTTAGGCGCAGGTTCAGTAATTATTGCTATGCACCATGAACAAGATATGCGTAAAATGGGTGGGCTTAAAAAATATTTGCCTATTACCTACTGGACAACTTTACTGGGTTCTTTAGCTTTAATTGGTTTTCCTGGTTTTTCTGGCTTTTTTTCAAAAGACGCAATTATTGAGGCAACCAATCATGCTTATGAAATGGATAGATTTGGAGCTGGTTTTGCCTATTATGCCGTTTTAATCGGCGTATTTATTACTGCATTATATACATTCCGTATGTTCTTTTTAACTTTCCATGGTAAGGAACGTATGGACGAGCATACCCGCAAGCATTTACACGAAACACCGTGGGAAGTTACAGGTCCTTTGATTGCTTTAGCAATTCCATCCGTTTTAATTGGTATGTTTACGATAGGACCATTATTATTTGGACATTATTTCGATGGCTCTATTTTCGTAATGCCAGAACATCATTTTTTTAATCCCGAACATTATCACGGTATTTTTGCCTTTATTGGACATGGGCTTATGCAACCTCCTTTTTGGTTAATGGCTGGGGGGTTAGGAACTGCAATTTTACTTTATTGGAAACGTCCTGATTTATTAGAATTAATGAAAGAAACTATTGGTAATAATAAAGTTTATATTATTATTGTTGATAAAATTTTGGTTAATAAATACTATTTAGATCAATTTAATGATTGGTTTTTTGCTGGAGGGGCGCGCAGGATTGGCTCAAGATTCTGGCAAGTTGGTGATGTGAAAATGATTGATGGATTTATTAACGGAATAGCTAATACAATTGTTCGCCTATCTAATTTTGTACGTCAACTCCAAACAGGCATAATGTATCACTATGCTTTTGGTATGATTATAGGATTGGCTGTAATGTTGGCTGTTTTCGTTATTTTTTAATGTTTTGGTGAAGGTCTTTGATTAAGACTTTTTTCTGATTAATCTAACTATATTGATGATGACATGACTGATTTATCTTTACTAAGTGCATTGATTTGGCTACCTATTTTAGGTGGTATTTGGGTACTTCTGCTAGGAAGCAATCAAACTTCGGCTGTTCGTCCAGTTGCGTTAGCAGTATCTATTATTACTTTCCTTTTATCTTTACCACTATATTTGGCTTTTGACACTACAACTGCGTCCATGCAATTTACTGAACAGTTGTCTTGGATACCTCATTTTGGCATTAGTTATAGTTTAGGAATTGATGGTATTTCAATGCCGTTAATTATCTTAACTACTTTTACCACCGTATTGGTTATATTGGCGGGTTGGGATGTTATTAAATATAAGCCAGCGCAATACATGGCAGCATTTTTAATAATGGAAGGTTTAATGGTTGGCGTATTTTCAGCCTTAGATGCCATTTTATTTTATGTATTTTGGGAAGCAATATTGATACCGATGTTTATTATTATTGGTATTTGGGGCGGACCGAAACGGGTTTATGCCACGATTAAGTTCTTTTTATATACTTTTGTTGGCTCAGTTTTAATGCTGATTGCCTTGTTATATCTTTATTCCAAAGCAGGTAGTTTTAGTATTTTAGATTTTCATGATCTTCCAATTGCCTTAGAAGCACAAAAGTGGATTTTTATAGCATTTTTAGTTGCCTTTGCAGTTAAAGTGCCAATGTGGCCGGTACATACTTGGTTGCCCGATGCACATGTGGAAGCACCTACTGGCGGTTCAGTTATTTTAGCAGCAATTATGTTGAAAATGGGTGGTTATGGTTTTTTACGTTTTAGTTTACCGATTACACCTGATGCCAGCCGTGAATTGGATTGGTTAGTGATTGCTTTATCTTTGATTGCAATTGTCTATATTTCCTTTGTGGCTTTAGTGCAACAGGATATGAAGAAGTTGATTGCCTATTCTTCGATTTCGCACATGGGATTTGCCACTTTAGGCTTTTTCCTTGGCTTTATGATTTACAATAATACTGGTTCTATTGATGGTGGTGTGATGGCAATAGAAGGTGGTATGGTACAAATGATTTCACATGGTTTCATTTCAGGAGCTTTATTCCTGTGTGTTGGGATGCTTTACGACCGATTACATAGTCGCCAAATTGCTGATTATGGCGGTGTTGCCAACGTAATGCCGCGTTTCGCTATGTTTATGATGTTATTTGCGATGGCGAATGCAGGATTACCCGCTACTTCTGGTTTTGTTGGTGAATTTTTAATAATTTTAGCTTCTTTTAAAGCCAATTTTTGGATTGCTTTCTTAGCCGCCACGATTATGATTGTAGGAGCCGCTTATACTTTATGGTTAGTTAAACGAGTTATTTATGGCGCAGTTGTCCATGATACGGTTGCTGCTTTAACAGATATTAACGGTCGAGAAACTTTAATTTTAACCGTTTTAGCAATCGTAGTATTATTATTCGGTATTTACCCTGCACCGTTGTTGGAAGTAATGGAAGTAACTGCACAAAATTTAATGGAGCATATTATACAATCGAAGGTGCCAGTTTTGTAGGCTATTTAAGAGTTATTATAATAATTTTATACACAGCTTATTGTCTTTAGTATGATTAGACTGATTAATTTTTCATTGTAAACGTAAACCTGACAGGTCTTGAAGATATGTCAGGTTTTTAGGTTTTTAGAATTTAAAAAAGTTTATTATATTA
>JAGLFE010000264.1 GCA_023144675.1 Thiomargarita sp.
TGTTGTTAAAACTTGTGGACTATGCGTTGTAATAATAAACTGAATCTTAGGAAAAGCTTCTTGAAGATTAGGTATAATAGTTTGTTGCCATTTGGGATGTAAGTGCATCTCTATTTCATCAATAAGTACAATACCTTTTGTTTCTTTGGGAGCGTTAGATAAATGAGGATTCAGCTTAGTACATCTATATGCAATATCCGCTATCATTGCTAACATACTGCGAACACCATCACTCAACATTGACACTGGAATTGTTCCTTGTTCTGGATGATTTGCTGTGATTTTTTTAAATTTAGCATTATAGCGAATATCACTCCACTGACTTACTTTAAGACAGGTATTCACAGCTTCTCTAACATTGTTAAGTGCTTTGCTTTCCTCAACAGAATAATCTTTAATGTTAGTCCCTTTTTGAATTTTGTGTATTAAATCGTCATAGCCAGCTTTTGATTCATTTACAAACCATTTATCAAATTCTTTATAGGTTGATGTAGATTCTAAAGCTTTATCATAGCCAAATAGACGGGAAAAACTGTTTTTATTATCACTCGTTGAAGTATTATTTATATTCCATAACCTACCGGTACCATAATAGGATATAATTGGCAATTCAATATTTATATAATCTTTTCTTACTAAATCCTGTAATTTTTTTGCATATTTTTTTAAAACCAAGGCATTTTTAATTGTTGTTTTAGTTTTTTCTCCATTTAGAGTTCTTGACCATTCAGAAAATAATCCATCTATTTCACCTTTTGCTGATAACGTTACGGGATAAACTGTCACCATATCAACCATTTTTGTCGCATCATCTCTATTTCTAATCTCCAATCTCACATCATTTGTTGTGAATCCACTATCTTTTCCAGTATCAAACCCACCAATAAATAGCCCTAATGCTACAGATAAAGCATCTAAAATAGCACTTTTTCCTAAACTATTTTCTCCTACAATTACGGTTAATTTTTCATCAAAACCTATATTGAACTCTTTAAAACATTTATAATTTGCTAATTTTATATTTTTTATAATCATAATTTTATATTATTTAAGCGTAGTTTCATTTTTTAGCTAGATAAATAGTGTCTTTTCGCTTTGCATTTTACCCTGTGCTTGCTTAGTTAAATCAAGTAATTTGCCCCTGTTTATTTTTAAAATAATCATCTTTTTCTTCGACCACGTTTCTTTAAAAATGATTTTGCCCCAAATTTCAAAACATTTACAATTGCTTCAATATTTTCTTTGTTATCTGCGATTTCAGCTAAAGATGGTAATTTCCAATTAGTAGTTGCTTGAGTTGAAGTCTGATTTCCATGAATTGCCAAATTTTTTAGTATAGCTAAATTACTTCTCGCTTCTTCCATTCTATCGCCATTGAAATGACTTAAGACAATTTTTAATTGCTGTACTTCATGTAATAAATCATTTGTGCCGAATTCAAAGAATTGGTTTTTATTACTGACAACCCCCCTTAAGTAATCTGCGATAAATAAAGCTGCCTCTTCCGAATGCTTACCATTTGGATATAATTGAAGGTATTGGCTAGTTGTTTGATTAACAACATTTAAGTAACATGGTAGGTAACCTTCACAATCAGAAAAAAAATTATTTTCGGCGGCTTGCCATGCAATTTCATCAGCAATCATTGAATCAGAATATTGTTTATGTAATTGCCACAAAATTTCTGATTTAAGTATCCAACCACCGTCTCCTACTGGAATATGAAAAAGTAAGTTGTTTTGACTATCTATCCATCTTTTGTAGGGTTGAGCTTGAGTATCAGGTGGTACGAGGCTCAAACATAATCGTAGAGTTAGATATTTTAACAAGCTAAATATTGCGCGGGCTTCCCTATTATTAGATTCACTTTCGATTCTGGCTAAAAAACTATGTAAATTCACTGAATCAGCAAAATTAGGTTTTTTTATATTTAAACGGGCTTGAGCTAGTTTTATATAAGCACTTTCTAGTTCATCCAACTTTACCGGAACCAATAGACTACCAAAAATCCATCCTTCTTGTCCTGTCTGTCGTTTGATTTTATACCAATAATCTTTCGTTGTTCCGATAGTGTGAGGGTATTTAGTTTTGTCTAACTGTTGAACAATTGTTCCTATATCTAAAATATCTAATCGTTTAGCGGTTATTTTAGGTGCAGTTCTAATTGAGACACCAGCACCAATGGTTATCATAGCTGGTTCTGAAAGACCATTAAATGTTTTATTATGGTCTGATCCGGTAACAATTTCGTGTGAATATGTTTGGGATGATTCATTATTTGTCGTAATTACATAGTCACTATGGGCATAACCAACTTTACCATTGTTAAGCTTGACTTTATACCAACTTCCCCATACTAAAATACGAAGTGCAGAACCTTTTGTGGCTTTTGAAATTACTCTTGAAGTTGAATTTGCAGAACGGCGAATATTTAGGGATGTTTGGCTAGTTTGGACTGTGCCACAATTTTCAGAACTATTTGGAGTTAGTTCATTGATATAACTCATGCTTCCATATCCAACTTTTCCATTGTTGAGTTTGACTTTATACCAAGCACCATGACTATCTAAAATACTAAGAGCAGAATCTTTAGCTGCCCTTGAAATAACTTTTGAAGCCTGATTAGCATTACTACGGATATTTAGTGAACCACTATTGATTGTAACGACACCACAAACTTCTGCAAAAGATTGTACTGTCATTAAACTTGCTACTAAAAGTAGGATGGAAAGCGATAAGCCTTTTAAAACTGCTTTCATAGTTGAATTTCCTTTAAAAATAAATGGTACTGTTTGTCATAAAATGAGGCGATGGATGTGTTTTAATGTGTCTCAGTTAAAGCACGATTTAAATTTAGTTAATAATTTTTTTTATTGCAAATTGATTCAATATTTGGTAGTCCTGAATAATGTAGTGTTTTTTCATAAAAATCCGTTAAGTATCAAATTCTTAACAAATTTACCACTACTTTGTGCAGGACTACCCAATATTTTTCCTATAATCTCAAAATACATTTATTGCAAGCCAAATATTTCAAGGCGGAGTCAGTTTTTCAAACACATTTTTCCAATTATTCGGTAATAACTTAGACTCGGTAACAATATCCTGATATTCTTCACCAAACTTGTTTTTGAACTTTCTTTGAACTTCCATTATCCATTTTACCGTAGATTCATTTAAATAGGGAATAAATGGGGTTAATTTTAAAAGTTGCATTGCCGTATCACGCATGGTATCTTTATCATCAAGCATAATATTTTTATCTTCAATCCAAATAGAATTTACTGCCGAATCATATTGAAAATCTCTATAATTACTATAATACTGTGTAGGATTTGAAAATAAATATTCTCTTAATAATTCATCCTGTTGTTTATATTCAGACAGTTGGGCATTTTTTAATCGCCTTAAATATTCGAGGGCTTGTGGTTCACTATTTTTTTGATTATTATAAAAACTGAATAATTGTTCCAATCTTTTCTGTATTTTAGCAAATTCCTGTTGAAAATCAGCATATTCCATAAGTGCATTGAGCCAAACATAAGGAAATTTATCTGGCAATACATCTTTGTATTCTGCTATTGCGAGTTTAGCAGCTTCTTGTGTAAAATCATTTTCCCATAATTTCAATGCTTTTTCATTGGCAGTTTCTGCTTTTTTTAACCAAAATACATATTTTACAATAGGATTATGTTTATTTAACAATCTGTAATTTAGTATATTAAAATATTTTTTCCCTGATTTTTCTAATAAACTATTGCAATAAGGAATAGTATAGCAGTCATCAGGAAGTTCATCTATAAAATAGTCTCCGATTTTTTTCTGTTTTTTCCGCCATTCAATATTTACTAACGTTAAATTATCAGATAGGATACTACTTGTGATATACCAACCTCTTAAAGCATCAAACCACAATTGTGCTAGGACTAAATCTAACTTTACATCTGGCTCAGGATTAAATTGATTATAATAACGCATGATTTCAAACACATTATTGCTTTTTACTACTTGTTCATGAATTTTGCAGAGTTGCTCTATCAATTCATCATGTTTTTTCTTAGTTAGTTCATCAATCTCAGCTTTATCCACATACTCTAAAAAATCCTTCTCTAAATTATTATTCAAATCCACCCAATCACTTGCCATAATAATCGGCTGAGTTAGCAGTAAAATTACCATTAGCAAAATACGGTAATATCTAGTTTGAATCATTATTTATAACCTTTTAAAGTTTAATTATACGAAATTTATTATTTTAACATAAAAATGGCTTTGCATTTACCAATTTGGTTGCATAGTTTCATCAAATACAAAAGTTGCGATTCCCATCTTAATCCCTATTAATTTTGCTTTCTATGAAGGTAAATGAACGGTAATTACTATCAGCAGAAAATAAAGTTTCAATAGAAACAACATTGGCAACCTGACGAATTTTTGGCGGTAAAAAATTATTTTTTTTGACTAACATGATAACGTAAATTTGCTAATTTCTGTTTAATAATTAATTTTGATTGCTTCGTCAAATTCAAAAACCATTAGTAACTTTGCGAAAACTGATACTCATACAAATAGCTTTTTTTCCACCATTATTTTTTTTCATTGTTTGTTATAAAAATAATTTTTTTGCTTATTTGTTAAGAGATGAGTGAACAATTACTTATTGTATTATACAATAATACTTTATTCATGACTATCACACTTTTATGCTGTTAATTCTTTTCTTGAAAAGTTTTTAATATCTGAAGTTATGCGGATATGAAAAATTGAAAACCAAATG
>JAGLFE010000265.1 GCA_023144675.1 Thiomargarita sp.
ACCATCACTACTTTATTCAGGACTATCAATAACAAATTTTTGAGTCTATTACAAAATCTCTAAAACCAATCAATTTTGTAGCAAACTTAATAAAATTTTCAACTTAAAATATGCAAAATATCCTACTTTTCATTGATTTAGACGACACACTGTTTCAAACTAAGCGGAAAAATCCAAATGGCATTATAGCCGCTACGCATAGTGCAAAAGATGGTAAAGGTTCTTATATGACTGAAGCGCAACAGCTTTTGTTTGAACTGTTTTATGATTCAAAAAAGGTGAAAATTATTCCAACTACTGCCCGTAATTTACAACAATATAATAATACTATTATTAGCCAACTGCCCGAAATTGAAACAGCCATTCTATATTTTTCTGGTATGATTTTGGATAGAAATATCGAAGCGCAACCATGGCAACAGCATATTCAACAAGCTTATCAACAACTTAAATTACCTATTTCGAAATTATTCAATCAATTTGAAGTTCTTGTAAAAAATCAAGTCCAATTTACACTTTATAACGTTGATAATTATTACATCACGGTAAAAGCGGAAAAAAATTGTCCAAGAATATTGCGTAATAAGTTGTTTACTCAATTTAAAAATTTAGCAACCTCAGAATATTTGGTGCATCAAAATGATCGTGCGTTTTCATTGATGCCCAATTTTCTTGATAAGAAATATGCGGTAAATTATTTAGTGGAAAAATATCAACCAACTTTGACATTAGGTATGGGTGATAGCTTTACTGATTGGGGATTTATGCAGCAATGCGATTTTAGGATTATTCCTAAAAATGTGCAGTTAGAAGATTTTTTTTGTTTGAATTAGAACTGGTTAGTTCTGAATAATGTAGTAATTTGCCAAAAAATATTTTAAATATCAAATATATAATAAGTTTGCCACTACTTTGTTCAGAACTATAAATTTAATCAGTTATCCATAACCTAATCATATTATCATCATGTCCCGAAGCAAGCATATTTCCATTGGGACTAAAAACCACCGATTTAACTTCTTTTTGTTCCTTTAAGCTAAACAGTAATTTTTTAGTTTTAACATCCCATAATTTAATTGTTTCATCACTACTTCCCGCTGCAATAATCTGTCCATTAGGGCTAAAGGTAACTGAATAAACACCTCCAAATACCTCTTTATTTTCCTTTAACATTAACTTTAATTCCCCAGTATAAATATCCCAAGCTCTTACATAATTACTTAAATCACCAGAAATAACATATTTTCCGTCAGGGCTAAAAGCAACCGAATAAACAGTTTGCATACCATTTCCCTGTAACACGTGTAATAATTCACCAGTATCAACATCCCAAATAGTAACTGTGTTATTAAAACTTCCAACTGCAATCAATCGACCGTCAGAACTAAAAGCTACGGAATAAACTGAATCCTTTTCTTTAATTAAGCGTAACTGGGTAGCTGATTGTATATCCCAAAATCGAATAGTTTCATCCCATCCACCTGAAATAAGCGTGCGTCCATTAGGACTAAAGTCAATAGAATGAATAACTCCTTGATGCCCGACTAAAGTTGATATTTTTTGTCCTGTACTAATTTTCCATAAACTAATAATTTGATCATTCCCACTCGAAGCAAGTAATTGACCGTTAGGACTAAAAGCAATAGTTAATATATCATCTCCTGGATAATCTCGCCAAGTTGATAATTCTTTACCCGTACTAACTTCCCATAATTTAATGCTATTATCATCACTGGCAGATGCAAGCGTGTTACCGTCTGGACTAAATTCCAATGCGTTAATATCACCATTATGTCCCTGTAAAGTTTTATATAAGTTAATGGGTAAATTATTTTGTAAGGGAAAAATATTGGACTTAGAATTATTAATTGATGGTAAACTGTCTTTATTATTAATTGTGGAAACAATTTCTTTAATATCATATTGCGAATCCATTATTTCTATTTTTTGATTAGGCTCTTGGGGAATTTCTATAGGAAGATTATTTGCTGATGACGGTGTGGAAATTGTGCTATCTAGCTCATATAAAGTTTCTTCAATGGCATTTTTAGTAGTATTAGCAGAATCCAGAACTGAATTAGCTGATATAAGTAATTGCGTTGATATATTATTAAACTGTTTACCACCTTGAATTTTGTTTAATTGGTAAGTAACATAAGCACTTTCTACAACGTCCTTAATTTCTCTTAAAGTGTTACGTAACTTGTTTTGTAGTTGTATCCATTTTTGTTGTGATTTTTCTATTTTTTCAGCATAATTTGGATGTTTTAATTTTAACTTAGCTAATTGCTTGATTTTTTGTTGGGTAATAGAAATTTCTTTTTTAATACTATCGGTTTTTTTAGCAAGTTCAGGATTCATTTCTACTAAAAATGCAGTAACCGCTCTTGCACCTTCTCGCCTCATTTTAGCTTCTTCACAAGCAAATAATGCTAAAAAAATTACAAAAATTATACTGAATTTAAATAAATTATTTATTTTTAATCTGAGCATTTTTTATATTTCCTATTACAATTTGTTTATTATTAATTTTACTAATTATATCATCTAAATACTGAAACATTTAATCTTTAAAATAGCAATCAGTTTTGTAACTATATACCAATTAAACATTTAAAATGTGAGTTAAGAATTAAATTTTAACATGATTGATAGCTTCGTTCCTCAGCAGCATCCTACATTTTTTACTTAATTTTTTACTTAATTTTTAACTTGGTAGATAGTTACCCAATTTTAATTATAAATTATATGCTAAAATCAAGAACTTAAAAAAATATTTTCACTCCCAATTTTTTAATCACTTAATTATGTATGAACATATTCTGTTAGCCAGCCATGGAACAATAGGAGCATGCGCTGCCGAAAAAGCGGCTATAAATCTCAGTTCTTCAAAAACTAATTTGCATCATTTGATTGTAATTCCCGATTTTTGGAAAAATATGTTGGGAGATGATTGGCTAAATAATGCGATTACTCAAATTCGTTATGGAAAATATGTAGAAGGGGAATTAGCCAAGGAAATTCAAATAACAATTGATCAAGTTAGTGAACAGGCAAAAAATATTTCCTATGATTATGAAGTTATGTTAGGAGAACCTACGAATTGTTTGCTGGAAGTAGCGCAACGTTCCGATTTTGATTTAGTTATTATTGGTTCGCCACGTCCTAAAGGAATAGATGGGATAAATTCTCGTATTTCTAGTGAAATTTTAATGCGTAATTTGGCAATTCCATTGTTAATTATTCCTTATCCATGAATGCCTAAAATTTTGGTGTAAATAATTAACCAATATTAAGTATTTTTAATACATTAGGTTTATATAGTTTCACCATAAAATTTTTTTTAAATTTAGCCATGACGCAGAACCTTATAAAACTCATTACCAACGAGAAATATTTTTTACCAAACAAAAGCTTTGAACTCCAGTTTTTACCTAATTATTAAATAAAATTACCGAATAAAGATAAACTAAAAAAGTTATCCAATCATAGTTAATAAACTTCGACAAAATTCCAATTAAATATGTTTAAATTACCAACCAAACCGCAATTAACGGGTGAAGTGATAAAAAATAGTGCTTATTTATTTAAGCTTTGTTTCCCAAAAATATTTTATTTTATCTTAATTGATATTGCTTTATCGATTCTATTTCACATATCGATGCCCCAAATTAATTCGCTTGAACCAAAAACTATTATGTTAGCAATGGAAGATTCTTTTATTTTTATTACTTTTTATGCAGTTATTACCGTGATGATACACACAGCTATGTTTTATCAGATTGGAATGATTGCCAAACAATGTGATTTAGGAATTTCCGTTAGCTTATTAAAATCACTCCAAAAATTACTGCCCATCATGTTAGCAACAATATTATATCTGGTCTTAATAGGAATTGGACTTATGATAATTATTCCAGGAATTATTTTAGCGGTATCATTACGATTTTTTACGCCTTTAATATTATTTGAAAATGTTTCAGTTATGGATTCATTAAAAATTAGTTATCAATTAGTTCGTGGTAACTGGCTACGCACCCTGGTTGTATTAGCAATTCCATTACTATTTTCGATGTCATTAGGTATTATAATCAGCGGATTATTTACAAATATATTAATCATGCAAATAGTTTATTTAGTCGTAGATAAAATGTTGATTCCACTTTTTTATGCAGCTATTTTATTACAATTTTACGATTTAAAGTTACGCAACAATTTGCCAATCGAAAGCAACGATTTTATTGCCTAAGATATTATGCTTGAAACTACATTTATGAAACGCACTATCTTAATTATATTTATTTTTATTGGCAGTGGAATTTTATACTGGAAAACTACAACTTCCTTTGTTCCGCCACCAAAAACTTTATCCGTATTTGATTCAACCACTACTAAAGCACAAATCCTAGATAGATATTCTACGCCATTGACAATTACCTATCAAAACCATTGGAATATTCATGATTATGTGCCTCTGCATGAAATACCTGAATTATTACAGCAAATTTTCATTTTAGCGGAAGATAAACGTTTTTTTGAACATAATGGACCCGATTGGTCAGCTCGCTGGCACGCCATCTGGCAAAATCTAAAATCTTTAGAATTAGTTAGGGGGGCAAGTACCATAACTGAGCAAACCGTGCGAATTATTTATCCACGCCCGCGTACTTTTTGGTCACGATGGTTAGAAGGATTTGAAGCAACAGAATTAGAAAGGCATTTTTCTAAAACGGACATTTTAGAATTTTACTTAAATCAAGTTCCTTATGTTGGTCAACGGCGTGGAGTTGCCCAAGCGGCACGTCATTATTTTGACCGTGATTTAGATACCTTAAATATTAAAGAAATGATGGCATTGGCAGTTTTAATCCGTGCGCCTTCCCGTTTAGATTTAAGACGTGGAATTACTGAAATTGAAGTTCCTATTAATTATCTTGCGATACGATTAATAGCAGAAGGTTTAATTTCCGTTGCCGACTGGAAAACAATTGCCACTAATCCACTTAATTTAAAAGCACCCGATTTGCCAGTAAAAGCCAGTCATTTTGTCAATTATATTTACAATTCTGCTTATGATGAAAATTATTTAAGCAATAAAGGGCGTTTGCATACAACTTTAGACAGTCATTTTCAACAAAAAGTACAACAAATTCTGAGTAAACACATTCAAGATTTAAAAGCTAAACAGGTAAATAATGGAGCTATTTTAGTAGTAAACCATGAAACTAGTGAAGTATTAGCGTGGGTGAATGCAGGGCAATCTGAAGCAAAAGTTGCCAGTAAAATTGACGCAATAACTACTCCACGTCAACCTGGTTCAACTTTGAAACCATTTTTATACGCACTAGCTTTAGAACAAGGCTGGACGGCTGCCACGGTAATTAATGACACTCCACTGACAGCTTTTATTGGGACGGGTATGCACAATTATCGTAATTATAGTCGTTATTATTACGGTTCATTACGAATGCGTGATACTTTAGGTAATTCATTGAATATACCAGCTATTCGTACTATTCAATTTGTAGGAAAACATAATTTTTTAAATCGGTTACATCAATTGGGAATGAGCAATTTAACTAGCAGTTCCGAATACTATGGTGATGGTTTGGCATTGGGAAATGGTGAAATTACTCTATTAGAATTGGTTCAAGCTTATACGGTATTAGCCAATAGAGGTTTATATCGCCCACTAAAATTTTTGCGTGAAACTTCATTGCCAACCGCTAAAAGGATTTTTACTCCAGAAATTACTTCTATTATTGCCAACATTTTATCAGACTCAGATGCACGTCGTTTAGAATTTGGGCGCAGTTCTGTATTACGCTTTCCAGTTCAAACAGCTATTAAAACTGGCACTTCTACCGATTATAGAGATGCTTGGGTAATTGGATTTAATCACCGTTATACAGTTGGAATTTGGTTGGGAAATTTGAATCAAAAACCGATGCTAAATGTATCCGGGGCTTCGGGAACGGCTTTAATTCTTCGCTCAGTGTTTGCTGAACTTAATCGTTATACGGAAACTAAGCCGCTTTATTTAAGCCCAAAATTGGTTAAAAAGAAGATTTGTCGAGATAGTGGACAAACCGCTACTATTAACAACTGCCCTAGCCGAATAGAATGGTTTATTGCTGGAACTGAGCCTCAATCTAATATGGCTAATTATGAACCAAAACATCAAAATTTTACGATTATACCCCGTTTCAAACAGCCAATGCCTAATTTACAATTGGCAATGGACCCACGCATTCCTGATGAATATGAAGCTTATGCCTTGATATTGGAAAATACGCTTGAAGCAAATAGTTTGATTGAGTGGTTTATTAATGATATAAGAATAGGTAGTGGGTATGATAACCAATTTTTATGGTCTTTGAAACGGGGAACGCATATTGCGCATGCTATAATTTGGTCTGCAGATGAGGGGATATCAACTGCTAAAGTCAAATTTCATGTTAAGTAGAACCAATGGTTAGAACCTCTTTTATGTCAAAAATAAAGGTAACCTTAAAAACTTTATTTCGCTTATTTGGTTTAAATTTAGCATTTTACCTAAACTTAATTATGATTCTGTAGGTTTTTATTATCTAGGATTTGCGCATTGACAATTTATATTTCTTGTTTTTATGTAACTACCTACCAAGTTAAAAATACGGTAGTCCTGAAATAGGTAGTGCTA
>JAGLFE010000266.1 GCA_023144675.1 Thiomargarita sp.
ATTTGGTTTAGGTCTAATTACTGGTACGCTACGACGAACTTTAGGAACAGTTTGCTGATAAATAGGTTTTTTAACCACCGGTCTTGGTAAATTATTCCTATCAGTAACTGTAATCGAACAAGCGGTTAATGTAGAAAACAATATAAAAGCAATAGATTTTATATACATAAAAATTCCTCTTTTGGTATTAAAAATAAAAATTACTTGAATTATTATAATAACTCTTTAATCAAAAAATGTATAAAATAAGCAATAATTTTTATAAGCGAGTAAATCAAAATGTTTAAAATTGCAACTTGGAATGTTAATTCTTTACGAGTACGTTTACCACAAGTATTAGATTGGCTGATTCAACAACAGCCTGATGTTTTAGCAATTCAGGAAACAAAAGTAATAGATGCACAATTTCCGCTGGCAGAAATACAAGCAATTGGTTACCATGCTTTATTTTCAGGGCAAAAAACTTATAATGGCGTTGCTTTATTAAGTCGTTCAGAAGGAAAGGAGATGATAACGGATTTACCTACTTTAACTGATCCGCAACGGCGAATTTTGGCAATTACTTACGGTGATATACGTGTTATTAATATTTATGTGCCTAATGGTGCCGAAATTGATTCAGATAAATATCAATATAAACTTAATTGGCTTAAACAATTATCTTATTATATTCGTGATGAACTTTCACATTATTCTAATTTAATAATATTAGGTGATTTTAATATTGCTCCAGCGGATAAAGATGTATATAACCCAAATTTACGAGAAGGAAAAATTTTAACTAGTGCCAAAGAACGAACCGCATTACAACAATTATTGGATTTAGGTTTACAAGATACATTTCGTCTATTTGAACAAAAACCTGATTCTTTTAGTTGGTGGGATTATCGTACTAAAGCTTTTAATCGTAATCGTGGTTTACGCATTGACCTTATTTTAGCGAGTAAATTATTAGCTAATAAATGTGCAAATTGTTTTATTGATATTGAACCCCGCAAATCATCACGACCTTCCGATCATACACCTGTTATTAGCAGTTTTGATATTTAAAGCTATTTTGGAAATTTTGATTTATATACGTAGCTTAGTTTCGGCAAGCATAACATATATGGCTTACAAGTTTTAATCATAATGTTTTAAATTCTATAATAAAAGTAGCACCTTGACTTAATTTACTCTCGCACCAAACTTTAGCATTCATAGCTTCAGCTAATTTTTTGACAATAAATAAACCTAAACCATTGGAATGTTCTTTACCAGTTGGTTTAGTGGTTAAACGATTGAATTTACCGAATAATTTTTTCTGATCAGCTTCGTTTAAGCCTTCACCTTCATTCTTAACTTCACAGCGAATTTTATCTTTATCTGCAATTAATTTAATATAAATATTTTTACCCAAAGGCGAATACTTAACTGCATTGGAAATAATATTATCCAAGATTTGTCCAACGGCATCAGCATCTAAATGAGCCTGAAAATTACTTCCTTCATGTGAAAAATGTACAGCAATATTCTTTTCTTTAGCCCTTTTAGTATAGTCTTGAGCTATATTTTTCACAATTGATAAAATATCTATATCCGCTAAGTTTAATTTTATTTGACCAGATTCAATTTGATTCACATCCAACAAATTCGTGATTAAAGTTGACATTTTTGTCGATGCTTGCTTAATTAAGCCAGATAATTCGGCAATCTCTTCTCTTGACATTTCATTGCAACATTCCTCTATCTCCTCAGCACAACCCATAATTGCTGATAATGGATTTTTTAAATCATGAGTTGCAATTCCAAGAAATTCATTTTTATCCTGGTTTAATTTAACTAAATCCAGATTTTTAGCCTCAATTTCTTTACTATAATGAAGTGCTACATTTTTAGCCTCACGCTCTTGAACCATCCGAGTTTTATTAGCTTCTGCTTGTTGGCGTTCGGTAATATCTTGAAAAGTCGCTAGGCTATAAATAATTTTATCGTTAGCGTAAATTGGAGTACCCCAGCTTTCAATAGGAATATTTTGGTTGTTTTGCCGAATTTCAATATCATCGACATGGGTTGTTTCCCCATTTAAGGCACGCACCATAGGTAATTTTTCGTAAGGATATGTTTGATAAGTGCCAGCAGTATAAAGCTTATACATGTCCACAATACTTTCAATTGAGACATCTGTTTCAATTCGATTCCCAAAAATTTTCTGAGCTTCTTTATTGATATATTTCGGTTTTACAGTCTGTGCATCCAATACACATATTCCTATTGGAATTGCTTCTAAAGTTTGTTTAAGTGCAGTTTTATTAGTTTCTATAAGCATTAGATCATAATAAGACCTTAATCCTGAAATTGTAGTAACAAATAATTTGCGCCGAGTCAATTCAGCTTTATGTTTATAATCATTGATGTCATAATTGATGATAGTTTTTTCTTCTGGAGCTTCGCCTGGTTGTCCAGTACGAAGAATAATCCTAACAAATTGATTTTGCAAAGTTTCACGAATGTATTTTACAACTTGTAAACCAGAATCATTTTCTTCCATCACCACATCTAAAAATACAATGGCAGTATCAGGATGTTCTTTTAGTAAGGTTTTTGCTTGCTTACCAGAATAGGCTGAAATGAAACTAATTGGTTTATCTTTAAACTTGAATCCATCTAAGGCAATCTTAGTAACATCATGGATTTCTTGTTCATCATCCACAATTATTATTTTCCAAGTTGGCGAATATGGATCAATAACTGGGATTTGCTGATTATCGTATTCAACATGTTTTTCAGGTGGTAATATAATTTCATCTTCTTCAGCTAATAAAAGTAAATCATCTTCATCGGCTAAAATAGGTAAATCATTAGGTAAATTTTGCATATATTAATAAGGTATATTTGGTTAAATTATTGTAACTATCTACCAAGAAAT
>JAGLFE010000267.1 GCA_023144675.1 Thiomargarita sp.
TTCAATCACTTAGGAAAAGTTGAGCGTCGCGTTAATAGAGACAAAGCGTAACTCGTCTCCACCGCCAAGTTTTGTATTTCAATAAAATTGTTTAGGTAAGGGAATGTTTTTTATAATTTGTTCTTTAGTTATTGTAGATTGAGAATTATCATTTTCTATTTGACTAAATAATTTAGTAAATTTTGGTATGGTAAAATATCCAATAACAACTAATATTAGAATTAAAAATAAGAATAAACGAATTGTATTGTTCTTTTTAGATGAGTTTGAATTATTAAGCTTTATTTTCATTATTTATCTCTTTTTAGTGCGTGTATAAAAAATCAATACTTCGGACAGTTTTAAACTCAAAAAACTAAGGTAGCATAAAGGCTTGATTTTACTAATTTCAATTAAATCAAACTCAGAATTTTACCTAAGTTGTATTTAATTACAATACCGTAGAATAAGGCTTTTATTATACTTGACTCTAGCACTCAAAAAACTGTCCAAAGTATTGAAAAATATAATTTAGCAACTTTGTATATATATTTTGTTTAATCAGCTTAAATCAATATAGAAAAAAATTATGGAACAGTTAATTAAGCAAACATTAAAAACAGCAACTAGCTTGGTGAAAAATGAACAAGCTACCTTATTTAGTGTATCTAATAAATATAATGGCATTATACTTGGTGGTTTAAATAAGGAAAAATTTCGCTTTTTAAATCAACCAATTAAGTTAAAAAATACTCCTTTAGAAGAATTAGTTATTACTAAACGAACTTATAGTTATTATAGTACAACTCTTCATTCAGTAATTTTTCCTTCTCATAAAAAAGCAGATAATGAGTTAAAATGTTTATGTTTACCTTTAATAAATGCAAGTAGGCAAATGAAAGGTATAATTGCTTTTACTCATAAAAAAGAAGATTTATCTATTTTTCATGAGCAATTGGAATTATTAAAAATAATTACTCCTTTATTTGCTGCTATTATAGAAATTGGCACTCAAAATCAACGTCTAATTGCTTCATCAACTCGAGACCATTCTACTGCTTTATATACCAAACATTATTTTGATACTCGTTTGTTGGAGGAATTTACCCGTATTCGCCGTCATGGTGGTATCATTTCCTTACTATTGGTAGAAATTGATAATTTTGAACAGGTAAAAAAAATTTGTGGTGATGATGAAAGTAATCTTATTTTGGAAAAAACAGTTAGTGTTGTTACTGATTGTATAAGGCATGAAATTGATATTCCATGTCGTTATGGTAATGATATGGTCGCTATGTTATTACCAAATACCAATATAGATGGAGCTTATATACTAGCTGAACGTATTCGTCAGCGTTGTGAATTACATAGTTTTACTACATTAAAAGGAATTCCCTTGAAAGTAACTGTCAGTATTGGAATTGCACATAATATAGATATTACTCATGAAATAATTCCAAAAAATAATGACAAAGATGATGAACAAACCCCTGTTAAAATCATGGGCGAAGTTTCTAAAGAAGAGTTTTTACATCGTGCCAGTATGATGCTAAATGCTGCTAGACAGGCTGGTCATAATAAAGTAATGGTGTGGTGGTAATGAAAACAATCTATTTATTATTATTAATTTTATTAAGTAGTGTAGTGCTAACAGAATGTAAAGTTGATGATAGACCAAATAACTTGCGTTTTGGTTTATCTTCAGCACCGATTAGTTTAGACCCACGGTTTGCTACCGATGCAACTTCATCACGTATTAATCGTCTTTTATATCGTTCCTTAGTTGATTTTGATGAAAATTTACGCCCAATTCCAGATTTGGCTGATTGGGAACAAATTACTCCAACTCATTATAGATTTAATTTAAATGAAGATGGGCGGCAATTTCATAATGGTTCACGGCTAACAGCTTATGATATTGAAGCAACTTATAACTTTATTTTAGCTGAAAAAAATGCTTCACCCCATCGTGGTACTTTAAAACTGATTAAACTGATTAAAGTATTAAATTCTAATATAATTGATTTTATCTTAAAAAAGCCAGATACTTTATTTCCTGGACGTTTAACTGTGGGTATTTTACCAATATCATTGATTAATTCAAAGCATCCATTCAATAAAAAACCAGTTGGAAGTGGACAATTTGAATTTGTAAAATGGTTGCAATCTAGCCATTTGTACTTAAAACGTCGTCGTGATGAGCGAATTATTGAATTTTTGGAAGTTAAAGACCCAGTAGTTAGAGTATTAAAGCTGGCACGGGGTGAAATTGATATGCTACAAAATGACTTATCACCAGAGTTAGTTACTTGGTTAAATAACCGTTCTGATATTAAAGTAGCTAAAAAGTCAGGTTCTAATTTTGCCTATTTAGGATTTAATTTAGACAATGAAATAACTGGACAACTTTTAATCCGACAAGCGATTGCTTATGCCATTAATAGGGAAGAAATCATTCAATATATTTTAGGTAATGCGGCACGTCCAGCTAATAGTTTTTTATTTCCTACTAATCACTGGGCAGGCTATAAAGGTGAATTAGATTACTCATTTAACCCTGACCAAGCTCGCAAGTTATTAAAACAAGCTGGATTTTCCTTAGAACAGCCTTTAAAATTGAGTTATAAAACTTCTAATAATCCATTAAGAATTAGAGTCGCAACCGTTATTCAACAGCAATTAGCCTCGGTTGGTATTGACATGGATTTACGTACTTATGATTGGGGAACTTTTTATGGCGATATTAAAGCGGGACATTTTCAAACTTATAGTTTAGCTTGGGTGGGGATTAAAATGCCAGATATTTTTCATTACGTATTTCATAGTGATTCTATTCCACCTAATGGAGCAAATCGAGGTCGATTGAAAAATATTGCCATAGATAATTTAATAGACGCTGCTGGAAAAGCGATGAGTTTAGAAACCCAAGCAGTATTTTATCAAGGATTACAAATAAAGTTATTTGAGGAATTGCCTTATGTACCTTTATGGTATGAAGATTATATTTTAGCGACTCGTCAACAGGTTGAATTTTACAATTTGGCAGCGGATGGTAATTACGACGGACTTAATCAAGTAACTTGGTACAAATAGATAATTAATTGGTATTTTAATCGTAACTGCCTACCATAGCATAAAAAAGTGGTAGTCCTAAAGAAAGTAGTGGTGAATAAAATATCTAGGAAAAAAAATGAATTGTCCAAATTGTAACTCAGAAAATATTATAAAAAATGGAAGTATTCATAATGGGAAACAAAAAGTGGTATGGATTAAGAAATAAGCCTAAAATAGGTATTTTTAAATTTTGGATATAAATTGAAGCTCAAAATAATAAATAATATGGCTCATTTATAATGTATTATGAACTCTAAACAATTTAATTTTGAGCTTCAAGGCAATACGTTATGTTAGATAAAAACAGCAAACTTGTTATTGATTATATTTATAGTCAAGCAAATTTATCTTCCAAAGATATATTTGATGGCTTAGGTGTAAATATTAGTTATGCCACACTGAAAAGAATCCTAGCGAAATTAAAAGCTAAAAACTTGATTTCATCAATGGGTAAGGGTAGAGGAACTACCTATAAAATATCAGTAACTTATGCACTATTTTATCCATTAAATATTGATAGCTATTTTAAAAAAGAACAAGATGAACGTCAGGTTAAAGACCGTTTTAATTTATCATTAATAACTGAAGTACTTACTGTTGTCGATTTATTCACCAAGGAGGAATTACAACATTTAAAAAAACTTCAAGCAGAATACACAAGCAATATATCTCAATTGTCTAATTCGGAATATCTTAAAGAGCTTGAACGTTTAGCCATTGATTTAAGTTGGAAGTCATCACAAATTGAAGGCAATACCTATTCTTTACTGGAAACAGAACGCTTGCTAAAAGAACAAGAAACTGCCGAAGGAAAGGCAAAAGACGATGCCACAATGTTACTAAACCATAAAGCAGCATTAGATTTTATTATCGCTGAACCCAGTTATGTTACACCATTAACTCTAGCTAGAATTGAAGATATTCACAGTATTTTGATTCAATATTTAGGAGTTGATCGTAATATCCGTAGAAGAAGAGTGGGAATTTTAGGTACTAATTATAAACCTTTGGATAATGAGTTTCAGATTAGAGAAGCCTTAGAGAATATGTGCAACTTAGTCAACCATAAAAAAAATATTTTTGAAAAGGCATTATTGCTGTTGGTATTAATATCATACATTCAAGCATTTAACGATGGTAACAAAAGGACAGCAAGAATCATCAGTAATGCTGTTTTAATCAGTCATAATTATTGTCCAATTTCTTTTAGAACCGTCAATTCAATTGATTATAAAAAAGCGATGTTGTTATTTTATGAACAAAATAATATAACAGCGTTTAAAGATATTTTTATTAATCAATTTGAGTTTGCTGTGAAAACTTATTTTTAATGATAATTGGTTATTGATGAAGCCAGTCAAGGTAACAAAATAGAAGCTACTAAACGTAATCATGTTCAAAAAAAGGAAAAGTAATATGCAAATCACGATTGAATTGCCAAACACACTTGCTGAAAGATTAACTTTTTATAAATCAATTAGTTAAAAAATT
>JAGLFE010000268.1 GCA_023144675.1 Thiomargarita sp.
AAACTTTAAATGCGAATTAAGAGTTAAAATATTGCTTTAACATAATTGATGCGTTTCGTTTCTCAACAGCATCCTACATCTTTTATTCGACTTATATTTTATATGTATTTATTAATTTTTTTTATCACAAATGACAAAATTAGCTCCTATTCAATACTTATATAATATAGGTATATTTTCTGATTTAGAACTTCATTTTGCTAAATTAATATTATCTCTTGCAAAAAATATAGATGAAAATGCACTATTAGCCATTGCTTTAGCCAGTTATTTTACCAATTTAGGCTCATCCTGTGTGGATTTAAGTTTACTCGCTGATAAATATTTTCCGCAAAATAATGATCCAGATATAAAACCAATATTATGTCCCAATTTAGAATCATGGCAAATATCCCTAAATAATTGCAATATAGTTGGTTCTTCTAATGATTACTGCCCAATAATTTTGCATGGGAATTATTTATATCTTTACCGTTATTTCAATTACGAGCAACAATTGGCAACACAAATCATTGAACGTTGTCAACAATTATATCAAGATATTAATCAAACGCTTTTAGAAACAAGTTTAAATAAATTATTTCCCTCAAATAATAACCAACAAAAAGTGGCAGCTATGACGGCTATATCCCAACATTTTTGTGTTATTTCTGGTGGTCCAGGTTCTGGTAAAACTTCAACTGTAACTAAAATTTTAGCTGTATTATTGGAACAAAATTTAAACTTGAAAATTGCTTTAACTGCTCCTACTGGAAAAGCAGCCATGCGTTTACAAGAAACTTTGATAAATACCTTGCCCAATTTAAATGTTGCGACAAAAATTAAACAGGCTATGCCTCAACAGGCTTATACAATACATCGTTTATTAGGTAGTTTACATCATTCGTCCTATTTTCGTTATCACCAGCACCGTCAATTACCTTATGATATTATTATAGTTGATGAATTTTCAATGGTTGATTTGCCTCTTATCACAAAATTGGTGCAAGCTACTCCGAAATCAGCCCGTTTAATTTTATTGGGCGATAAAGATCAATTAGTTTCAATAGAAACAGGTACGGTGCTTAATGATATTTGTAGAGTTGCTATTAGCGATAAGTTGCCGATGGCGAAAAATATTGTATTATTGGATAAAAGTTACCGATTTGATGAAACCAGCGGCATTGGAAAATTATCTCAAGCGGTTAAACAAGGTAAACATGAAGCAGCGTTTAATATTCTTAATGCTAAACATTATCCTGAAGTAAATTGGTATTCGCTTAATTCGTCCAATAATTTGCCAACTGATTTGATTAATTATATTGTTACAGAATTTAGTCATTATTTACAAGCCAATTCACCTGAACAAATGTTATCTTTGTTTAATAGCTTTTGTGTTTTGTGCGCAACTCGTAAAGGCTATCATGGTTTAGAAGCTATTAATCATCAAATAGAAAAAGAATTGAATAAACGGAAATTAATAAAACTAAGTAATTATCGTTGGTATCATAAATGCCCAATTATGATTACTAGCAATCATTATGGTTTAGAATTATTTAATGGTGATATTGGGATTATATTGAGAGACTCGAATAATGAGTTAAAAGCATTCTTTCCAGCGGCAAATGGGAAACCCCGTATTTTTTGGCCAAATCGTTTACCAAAGCATGAAATTGTATATGCAATGACTATTCATAAAAGTCAAGGTTCAGAATTTGATAAAGTTTTAATGTTGTTGCCTAAAATATCTTCTTCCTTATTAACCCGTGAATTAATTTATACTGGTATTACTCGAGCGAGAAAACAAGTAGATATTTGGAGTGATAAAAAAGTGTTGACCAATGCCATATTGCAACAAGTTAATCGTTCTTCAGGTTTATATGAACAACTGCAAAGCGTAACTTAAAATTATTAAATAGTTTTAGGGATTATCGTAACTATCTACCAAGAAATACGTATAAAATGTAGTGCTGAGGAACGAAGCGCATC
>JAGLFE010000269.1 GCA_023144675.1 Thiomargarita sp.
AAATAAGCAATAGAAGGTGATGCTTTTGCAGTAAAATCATTTTGCGCCATAACTTCAAAACCAATTTGATTGGCTAAAGTTGTTAATTTAGTAATAGATTCAGTTGCAATTTCGTCTAAAATAAGTAAATAAGCTTTAGGTTTTAACAAGGTGTAAGCTTTTTCTAACAAAATATTACTAGCAATATATTGAGCTGATTCTTGAAACAAAATAATATCATATTGTTTAGTACTTGATAAAGCTTCAAAATTACTTTCGATTAAATTGAGTTGTTTATCATTACAATAGGTAATTTGCGCAGGATCAGGCACTACACCAGTATAATCGTAACCCAGTTTCACTAACTGTTTCGCTGTTGTACCAATCCCAATTCCCACTTCCAAAATACTAGCTGGGGCAGGAGGTAATTGCGTAATAATAAAATCGGTGGAATTTTGTTGCGCTTTATGAATACCTTGCTCTACATTGAAACCATAATGTAAATAGTTAAAATATCCTTCTTCTAAATGTAAAGCATGAGCATATACATTCAGGGGAAAAGTAAAATTAGTATGTTGCATATTTTTCCAAGCTTAAATTGTATTTTTCAAATAGGTGATTTTCACCACCTTATTTATATGTTTATTGTTTGGAAACCATCACTTTTTAGTTAAATTGGAATTACAACCTGTGAATTGTGCTACTTTAACATATTTAATGGGCTTATTTTTTCCGTTATCTGCGACAGGAATGCGTTTAAATAAAATGGGATTGCTGGCTAAAAAATCAGTTGGAGACATATTAGCTCCCTCACTTTTTGCCACCGTAAATTGACTTATATTTTCGGCAACTTTCTCACTACAAGGCGTATTCCTAAACCTACTAGCATCAAAAAAAACTGTAGGTAAATTAAATAAACCTTCATCCGCATCACTATCAGGCGTATCAATTACTACTATACCATCAGTTCCAAACTCCGAAGAAGCACTAATGATATTTTCAATAGGCTCGCTAGTAAAATTATAAATTCCCGTGGTAGTAATATTAATATTACCGCCTTTACCCCGTTTAGCTTTAGCAAAAATTTGCGCATCATCCAAAATAATAAATTCAGGACTCAGCGTAATATTACCCCCGCCCCCAAATTCTTCACTAACACTGGTAGTTATTTTCCCATTTATTAAGTAAATATAACTAGGCGAATTAACTACTAAATTTCCACCATCAGCCATTTCTGCCCGAGTTTCAATAATAGCATTACGTATAATTAATTTATCACCTAAAACCAATTCTATTTGTCCAGCGTTACCAGTTGCTTCACTTAATGCCGTAATAATACCGTTATTAGATAAAGTAGTAATGCCATTTAATTTAAGTAAAATATTTCCCCCTTGACCAGGTCCATAAGTGGCCGCATTAATTTCAGCATAATCAGCCAAATTCAAATTCTCAGCAGTGAAAACAATAGTGCCACCTGAACCAGCATTGCTAGTTTGTCCCTCAGAAGTAGTAAAGATGCCACTAGCATAAGGTTCTTCAATTGGCTCTTGACCAGCAATATTAGCTGTTTTCGTAACAGTAATATGGACAGTTCCACTATTACCAGTACTAAAACTACTAGTCCCAATTTGGGAACCGTCTAATAATTGCAAATTTTTGGTAGTAATTTCGACCGAACCACCATCGCCAGAATCGTTCATTTCACCTACAGTTTGAGCTTTGATAAAGTTACCATAACCAAAGCTATTATTACCTTTAAGCAACATCGTATCGCTAACATTAATTCTAATTTCCCCACCAGAACCTGTTCCACCCGTAGTAGCATTAATACTAGAACCCTGAAATACATTTAAATCCTTAGCTTTTATAAAAATATTACCGCTATTACCACTACTAGCACTTATAGTTGAAATGCTACTGGTAATAGGCGTATCGGATATAATTCGTCCATCTTCGCCAGCTAAATTTATATTATTAGCCACTGCCAAATTGATTTGCCCACCATTACCGCTACCAAAGCTATTAGAACCGATTTGTGCGCCATCAAATAAAGATAAATTCCCAGCGACTAGATTAATAGTGCCACTATCTCCAGCATTTACCATCTTACCTCGTGTATTGGCAGTAATTGAACTGCCCTGACTGGCACTACCAACTCCAAATAGTTTAATCTCATGGTTTACCTCAATATCTATTTGACCACCTAGTCCTGTTCCATAATTAACCCCATTAATAGTTGCACCATTTTCCAAATATAATTTATCCGTTTTTAAAATAATTCTGCCAGCATTGCCACTGCCTTTAGAGCTAGTTATTATTCCACTAATAGTAAGATTATCCTCAAACATTTTATCGCCAGTAAATAGGCTAGTATTAATCACATTAATATTAATAGTTCCAGCGTTTTTACTAGCTAAGGCATTACTTTTGATTTGACTGCCATTGGTAACAACTAAATCGTTGGCTAAAATATCAATTTTGCCAGCATCGGTAAGATCACTGGTATTCACAGTTAGATTTGAATTATCCAATAAAAGTTTACCCGCACGAATATAAATCCCTGTTCCACCATTATTAACGTTAACCATAGAATCTTGTAATTTAATCTCTCCTGCTTGGGCTGATACTACAAGGTCATCGTTTTGGATAGCAACTTCGCCATTGGAGGCAAGACTGACTAAATTAATGCGCCCCGGACTAGCTTGTAATACCGCATCTTGTATATTGATTGCGCCACCAATAAAGGATAAAGTTTGAGCATGGTTACTCATGGAACTGGAATTTATAGTTAAAGCTTGAGGAGAATTAGTTAAAAAACCAAATGCTGTTATAGGAGCTATAGTTAATAAACTTTTAGCAGGATTAGAAGCATTAAACTCGCTGCCATCACTGAAATGCAATGTATCTGCCGTGCTAGCATGAAATGCACCTTGCACATCTAATGCCGCTTCCGTACCAAAAATCATTCCTGCTGGATTAATTAAATACACATCTGCATTTGGAATAGTGCTAGATAACAAGCCGTTAATAGTTGATAAGTTACCGCCAGTTATTCGACTAATAACATTATTAATATTGTCAGAACCTGAAAAAGTTGCACTTTCGCCAATATTAATGTTAAATTCACCAAAACTGTGAAAAAGATTAGAACCACGAAGTTGTCCTAAATTTTCGGTAATAGCATAATTAGGTCCTGTTAAAGATAGTTGAGAGCCTAAAGTACCATCCAAAGTAATTTCAGCGTGGGAATTAATAATAAATAATAAATATGTAATAAAAATTAAATTAAGTATTTTCATAATAATTGCTCCTAATGTGTATTAAAAATTCGTATTTCATGGATTATTACTCAAATACATTCCCATGTTAATAATTATTTTGTGTTGCTTTAACACTGTTTAGATATTTTTTACCAACTTCACAATTTATTAATCTATATTGTAATTTTTTGTTACCATATTCTTTCAATACATTTGCCTTTTAAATATAAATCAAAAATGTCATCACGACTTATCAAATTCATATTTTCTGCAATAGCTTGTGAAACAATTATCCTGTCAAACGGGTCTTTGTGATGAAATGGCAGTTTGTTTTGTATAACTGTGTGATTAAAATTGATTGGTAAAATTAAAATTTCATTTTCTGTCACATCATCAATAACAGTATCATAACTACCTAATATTTTTAACTTACCAATAGCAGTTTTAATTGAAATTTCCCAAAGACTGGCAATGCTGATGTAAATATCGTTATTGTCTTTTTCAATTAGTTCTTTTGCCTCTTTACTTAATTCATGAGAACCTGTTGTGAACCATAGAAATGTATGCGTATCTATTAGAAATGTCATGGCATATATTCTTTGAAATCATCTAATGGGGCATCAAAATCCGGTGCAAGTTGGTATTTGCCTTTAGCACTGCCAAAAATTCTTTTTTTAGGTTTTATATCTTGTTGACTAGCATGTTCTTTTATTAAAAATGTAATATAGTGTAAAACTTCTTCTTTTAAATATTCAGGAAGTTGATAAAACTGTGATAAAACGAGTTTTTCTGTCATAATTTTTCCAAAATAACTTGGTTTTTATTTCAGTTAATTCAATGTTGTACTATATATATCTAATATCAGATAATTTAAAAATTAACAGCGAATTGCATAAATGGAGATTAATAATCGAATTATTCATTTTCACGTAACTATCTACCAATTAAAGCTTCAAATGCGAATAAGAGTTAAAATTTTAACATGATTGATGCGCTTCGTTCCTCAGCACTACATATTTTACTTAATTTTATACGTATTTCTTGGTAAATAGTTACGTATTTTGGATGTCTGCCCTACATTTGCTAAAATTT
>JAGLFE010000027.1 GCA_023144675.1 Thiomargarita sp.
TCAATCATGTTAAAATTTTAACTTTCGCATTTAAAGCTTTAATTGGTAGATAGTTACAAATTTTGTTCCATTAATTAATGTTTTTTTTATTAATTTCAAAAATGAATTGTTATAAAACTAGGAATTTATAAGATTTTTAAACTATTTTTTATAAAAATAGCATAGGTAAACCATTTGTAAATCAATAACTTATTTAATTAAGATTAGCAAATTTTTCCTAGGCTTGTATTAATAATTATAAAATTATATTCTAAAATAAAAAATATAAATATATAATATCAAATGTTAATATAAGCTAAGTTTATAATAATTTATTTTTAAGAATTTTAAGGTAAATATATATTAATAATATGTAAGTTCTATATTTAACCACCGTTCAAATATTATTTTATAGTTATTATTAAAGTTATTAAGTTATTATTAAATAATATTATTATATTTACTGATATACAAAATCAATAGTTTACAAAAAACTTGACAGTCGAGTAATAAACATCTTTTCCGAATAAAAATATGAAATCTAAAAGTATTAAAATATTCGCTTTTACGTAACTTCAGTTATTTAATACAAGATTAGAAACCTTTCCCCAAAATAAAATAGTATTGGAGGGATATCTAGTATTTTTTGATTAAACGCATTTAACATACCTAATTTTTTTGTAACTATCTACCAAGTTAAGAAATACATATAAAATGTAGTGTTGAGGAACGAAGCGCATCAATCATGTTAAAAAATAACTAAATCTTTTTTACCATTTAAGCTAAAAAGTCAGCATTTTTTGATTAAACGCATTTAACATACCTAATTTTTTTGTAACAATTTGATGATAACCATAGTATGTTTGATGCACTTCATTCCTCAACAACATCCTACATCTTTTTCTCGACTTAATTATCGTAGGATGTGCCAAGTTTAAGAAGCATATTAATTATTTCAATGTCTATCCCTCGTTCCCAATGTATCATTGGGGATGTTTTCAAATATATGCAACAGCTAAAATACTAATAAATGTTTAATAATATGGCATTCTAAAATGATTTGCTTTCGTAATAAAGTGAATATAAAAATGCTTATTCCTTTAAAAACTTTAAAAAATTCTATTTGGTATTTACTAGGATTATGCTTATATACTAATGCAGTTTTTGCCTATTTTTCAATCAATTATGCAGAAACGCATTTAGTTAATAATATGTACATGTTAAATGCTGAACTAGAATATCAACTTACTGAAATTGCTACAGATGCCTTACAAAATGGTATTACTTTAACTTTAGGTTTAAAAATTGTCATTGAAAGAGAACGAACTTATTTATGGGATGAAAGAATTAAAAAAATCACCCAATATTATCAGCTTAAATATTACGCATTGCGCAAACAATATGTAATTGAATACTTAAATACTGGCATTAAGGAAACCTTTACCAGTTTAAATATTGCCTTGGAACATATAGGAAAAATAACTAACTTTCCATTATTAGAAGCAAGTAAAATTGAGGCGGATGAAATTTATCAGATTTATTTGCAGACTTATTTAGATATTGAATTTTTACCGATTCCGTTACGTCCAATAGCTCATTTATCTTCCCAATGGCGTTTAAGAAGTGATTGGTATTCATGTCAATTAAAGTAAAAAAATGGCTAAATATTACCATTGCTTTATGCGTTTTTGTTGCATTATTAGTTTCTTTATTGCTAATTATTGAGGCGTTACAAAATTCTGAACAATTTGAACATAATTATTCTATTTTATTATTAATCAATGTCATTGCTTTATTAGGTTTATTTAGTTTAATTATTCTCAATGTTCAACAATTACTGCATCAAGTTTACCAAAAACAAGTTGGAGCCAGATTAACCGTTAAATTAGTAAGTTTGTTAGTTATTTTATCAACTTTGCCAGTCATAATCCTCTATTACTTTGCCTTAGAATTTTTGCATCAACGTATTGATAATTTATTTGATCAAAACATAGAATTGGCTCTAAATAATGCCTTAGATTTAAGTCAAACTACCCTAGATTTCCGAATGCGAGAAGCTTTAAGACAAACGGTAATCGCTAGTGAAAAAATGACTTTCTTTGATATTCATCCAAAATTTTTATTCGAGCAACTTAATGAATTACGCCAAAATACAGGCGCAGAAGAAATTACGTTATTAAGCATAAATGGTAAAATTATTGCCTCTAATCGAGCTAAAATGGGAGAACTTATACCGCTACGCCCGCATAAAAACGCTTGGTTACAACTAAAAATATCAGATAATCATGTCAGTTTAGAAACAACCAAAAATGGTAATTTATATGTTCGAGTTATCACCAAATTAACTTATAATCAACCTCATTATTTACTTCAAGCATTATTCCCAATTCCTGCACGAATTCAAGAATTAGCCGAAAATGTGGAAATTGCTTTTACCCATTATAAAGAAATTACTTATTTACAACAGCCGCTAAAATTAACCTTCACCGTAGTCTTGTCATTAATATTACTCTTGTGCATTTTTGGAGTTATTTGGATTGCATTTTTTGCTGCCCGCCATTTTATTGAACCACTTAGCCATTTAGTCGAGGGAACAATAGCCGTTGCCAATGGCAATTACGAAAAAAAATTACCCGTACAACAATTAGATGAACTACGTTTTTTGGTGCAATCATTTAATACCATGACTGATAAAATTGCCCAAGCACGAGATGTAGCTAAACAAAGCCAACAATTAGTAGATAATCAACGGGCTTATTTAGAAGCCATTTTAGAACGCCTTTCTTCTGGAGTTATTGCCTTAGATCATCAACTTAATTTGCGTACCGTAAATCCTGCTGCGGAAAAAATTTTAGCTTTAGCTTTAAGTAAATTAATAGGCAATAATTGGTTAAAATTACCTATTCAGTACCCTATACTCATTCCTTTATGCAATACAATTTATCCTTATTTAACTGATAAAACTCAAAATTGGCAACAAGAAATAATCTTATTCGGTAATACTGGACGCAAAGTATTAATTTGTCGGGGAACTTTATTACATACAGATTTTAATTATCAACAACAAGGTTATGTCATTGTATTTGAAGATATTACTAAATTAGTGCAAGCGCAACGAGAAGCCGCTTGGACTGAAGTTGCACGCCGTTTAGCCCATGAAATTAAAAATCCTTTAACACCGATTCAGCTATCAACAGAACGATTGCGGCATAAATGTTTGCCAAAATTGCCAGTGCAAGAAAGAAATTTATTAGATCGTATGACTAATACTATTATTCAACAAGTTGATGCGATGAAAGAAATGGTAAATGCTTTTTCTGATTACGCTAAAATATCCATGATTCATAAACAACGTTTGCAAATCAATTCATTAGTAACGGAAGTATTAAATTTATATCAACATATTGCTATTAATGTTAAATTAGATAAAAAATTACCTATTATTGAGGCTGATAGCAAACGTTTACGGCAAGTTTTACATAATTTAATTAAAAATGCTATTGAAGCTAAACCCGATAAAAATTATCTTGAAATCACCACTCAACATTTAATTAAATCTGATTTTGAATGTATTGAATTACGTGTCTATGACCAAGGTTTAGGTATTCCTCCAAAATTATTGAATACGATATTTGAACCCTACGTTAGTACTAAACAAAAGGGTAGTGGTTTAGGCTTGGCAATTGTTAAAAAAATTATCGAAGAACACGGTGGAACTGTTTGGATAGAGCAAAATGATAGAACTTGTATTATAATTCGTTTACCTATTTTGAAATAATTATTTTCTTTTTAATTAACAAACTTGTTATAATTGAAATTGCTAGAAATAATGTCCAATTATATTTAATTTTATTAGTTTTTGAAAAATTTGTGGGAAAATTATGTCACTTGGTCCCTTAATGATAGATATTGAATCTGATAAATTGAGTCAGGAAGAATGTGAATTGTTAAAACATCCTTTGGTCGGTGGAGTAATTTTATTTAGCCGCAATTACAACTCACCAGCTCAAATTACAGAATTAACCACCGCTATCCACAAAATAAAACAACCTGCTTTACTAATTGCTGTTGACCATGAAGGAGGACGAGTACAACGTTTTCGTAACCAGTTCACCGAATTGCCAGCTTGCAGTAAACTCGGTTTATATTACGATGTTGAACCACAATCAGCTATTAAATTAGCCGAACAACTAGGTTGGTTAATGGCGGCTGAATTGCGAGCCATCGGTGTTGATTTCAGTTTTACGCCAGTACTTGATTTGGGAAAAGGTATTAGCCAAGTTATTGGCGATCGGGCTTTTCATAAACAAGCGGAAGTAGTTGCTAAATTAGCCCATGCAATGATGATAGGAATGCGTCAAGCTGGTATGATTGCGGTGGCTAAACATTTTCCTGGACATGGTTCAATTGCACCCGATTCACATATTGATATACCAGTTGATAACAGACGTTTCGCCGATTTACAATTTGAAGATTTAATTCCTTTTGAGCGTATGATTCATTATGGACTGGTTGCCATTATGCCTGCCCATGTTATTTATCCGCAAATTGACGACCAACCAGCAGGTTTTTCCAAAATTTGGTTGCAGGATATTTTACGCAAGCATTATGAATTTGAAGGAGTTATTTTCAGCGATGATATTAGTATGGCAGGAGCGGCAGTAGTTGGTAGACCTTTGGAACGAGCGCAGTTGGCTCTACAAGCTGGTTGTGATATGGTTATCATTTGCAATGATCGCCCCGCTACGATTGAAGTTATAAATGGTTTAGGAGAATACAATGTTCCTAGTTCGCAGGTACGATTAATGCGTTTACATGGTAAATCGAGTATAAATTGGGCTGAATTACACCAACAACAAAAATGGAAACAAGCTTGTCAAATTTGTGCTAATTTGGAAACATTTGCTCAGGAAAAATAGGTGTTTTTTATGTCTTTAGATTGGAATTTAATTGCACAACATATTAGTAGCGTTATTGGGGAAGATTTTAAAATTCAAAAAAAATATAGCATTAGTGGTGGCTGTATTAATCAAGCTTATTGCATTGAAGATATGCAACGGCGGTTTTTTATCAAATTAAATGATGCGCAATATGAAGATATGTTTTTGGCTGAACAAGCAGGCTTAAACGAGCTAAATCAAGCTCATGCTATTCGAGTTCCTAAACCTTTATGCACTGGATTAGTTGCGAATAAATCTTATTTGGTGATAGAATATCTTGATTTGCAAGGTAGTAATCAAACTGCTATTTCTGAATTAGGAGAACAGTTAGCATTATTGCATCAGAAAACCGCTTCTCAATTTGGTTGGCAACGTAATAATTATATTGGTTCAACTGCACAAATTAATACTTTGGAAGATGATTGGGTAACATTTTGGCAACAGCATCGGCTTAAATTTCAATTAGATTTAGCTACGAAACAAGGTTATTTAACTAAAAAAGTACAACAAACTGGCGCAGAACTTATTAAAAATGTAGGATTATTTTTTACTGATTATCAACCTCAAGCTTCTTTACTGCATGGTGATTTATGGTCAGGAAATTATTCCATAATAACTAGTGATAATCAGCCAGTTATTTATGATCCAGCGATTTATTATGGAGATCGGGAAGTTGATATCGCGATGACTGAATTATTTGGTGGTTTTTCCCAACATTTTTATGCGGCTTATCAAGCAATATTACCACTTGATTCAGGCTATTCCAGACGTAAAATATTATATAATCTTTATCATATTCTTAACCATTTAAATTTATTTGGTGGCAGTTATATTGCTCAAGCGGAAAATATGATTGATTCTTTATTAAGTGAATTTTAGTAACTACCTACCAATTAAACTTT
>JAGLFE010000270.1 GCA_023144675.1 Thiomargarita sp.
AAAACATTGGCTAAGTACTAAGTCTGCATCAACTAAACTAACTACTTTATCTGCATCTTCAACAGCACCATCTTTAATAGCAACAGTGATAGTTCTATTAGTATTAGAACCGATTACATCATCAATATAAGCTACGCGATATTCAATAGGCACATTAACTATGCCAGAGTTGCCATGTATGTTATGCTTTGAAAAGCGTCCTATTCCAATATTGACATTTTCAGCATTGTCAAAAGATTGAATTAAGGCTTCTTGCCAAGCTTTCATACGAGTAGTACTGGTTTCATCGCCGTTTTCATCAACAATAGTCTCATTTAAACTGCTGGAATAATCCAACATAAACAAGATGTTAGGGCGAGCTCCCTGGAGTAAATAAATCTCCGTATCGTCTGCGGAACTGTATGCTGGAAACCCTGATAATAGAGTTATCAACACAGTACACAGAGCTGTGTATAAGCGTTTCATAATTAATTCTCCGTTTAGAAAATATAAAGTTATTTATCAATATGATTAATAACCGAATAAAAATACTTAATTAATGACGAAAATTAAAATCATCGCCAATCAATATACAACTAAATGCTCTCAACATTATATACTTCAAATCACAACAATTATATTTTTCCAGTTGCCTCCTTATGTAATCAAAAATAAACAAAGTTAATGAAAGTTAAATATTCGTTTCCGTAGTTCCTTCAGGTTTGGGAACTTTTATTTGCATTGCACTTTCTATAACATTAATCAAATTTTCTTGAGTTTCCCCATCATAATGGCTAACAAAAAAACTTTCACTTTTAGTTAGGTAAAATTGATATTGTTCATCATTGGATATAGGTACTATTTTATCTACTTGTTTTATCCCCATATCTATTTTATAGATTACTTCTCCTGCGTTATTTTCAATTTCAATAGGAGGTAGATAAGTAAAAGTATCCATATTTACCTCACCATCAAAACTACTAGAATCGCTGGAATTATTCATAATAAACTGAATATTTTCATCAATTTTGACTAAACCTGCTTCAGTATGTTGAAACGATTGATTTTGATGAATAGTATTACTAACCATTTTAGTTTCTAATTTAGTCATTTCAACTGCACTAATACCTAGCATAGTTAAGACAACTAATAAAATTAAAGAAATAATAAGTACAGCACCTTCTTGGTTATTTGATGCCTTTAAAGTTGGTGGTAAATTAATTTTCATTTTGCTATTAGCTTGGTTGAATAAGCTACCTCCGAAATTATAAATGTTATAAAAATAAATACTTTTAAATTAAAATTTAGGTAATTATCTACCAAGAAATACGTATAAAATGTAGGATGCTGCTGAGGAACAAAGCGCATCAATCATGTTGAAGTAATATTTTATATTAACTCTTATTCTTAACTCGCATTTAAAGTTTAATTGGTAGATGGTTATAAATTTAGTTCATAAGAACAGAACTACTATTGCGTATAAAAATTGTGGTAGTAAAAAGTCGATGACGATAACCACTTTCAATTGCCTGTGCATCCTGATTGGGATTGTATGATAAATCAGGGTCTAAATCAAAATCCTTATCTGTGGCATCAACTAACTCCAAACGCTTTTTCAAAGTTCTCATCAACAATGTAACACGTACACTAATAGTATCTACGCCACCTGGTGTAGTATTATAACGATTTGGAATATTATCGCCATCAGTATCAACACCATAACGAATCTGCATATTTTCAACACCCTCGACAACCAACTCTTTTCCTGTCATTGCATTGCCAGTATCATCTTCATCACAAATTGTACCATCAACTGATCCAGTTATTCCATCTGTACCCTTGAAAAGTCCGAATTCTATTTCATCAGTTTGACAGACTTCATATTGAACAGAATATTGAAATAAAACATCTAATGGAACTTCATACGACGCACTTAATGCGCTATCCAAAGTCATACGATGTTCTGTAGTATCAGTAGTATTATCAAATGAAGTAACTGTGCGATCATCAAATTGACCACAATCAACAACTCTGACAACATCATTTACAGCTGGTAAAAAATCATTATCAACATCAAGTGCAATCACGTTTGTAGTAGCAGTAAATGTTTGCGTAGAAACGTATTCTAAGAGTTCACTTGCTTGAATAATTATTCTATCAGATTGCGGAACCGCAAGAGAAATATTATTCCCATTTTGTTCTTTAATAGTTTGGTCATTAACACTTCCATCATCAAGAAACGGTGAGTTGATAACACTACAACCGCCAAAACCAGCCATACGTAAATTTTCGACTAATTCATTCATAACAAAACGAGCATTATCTTGCAATACGCCTAATTCACTTTGCAAAGCATAAGTTTTTTTACTACTTGACATAATGCTCAATACTCCAGCCATTAAAATCAAACTAATGAGCATCGCAACCATTATTTCAACTAAAGTTAAACCTTGAGAATGCTTAATAGTCATAATTGTAAACTCCATGCTGGTGAACTTTCTTTTTCAGCATCATCACTTCGATCTAAAATATTATCCCAACTAATAATAATCGTATATGTAGTATTGCTTGCATTCCAGGAAATTGTAGCGTCTCTAGCTGGAGTGCCATCGGATAAAGTTCTATCTGGTAGAGTTCCATTTAAAATATCGCACCATTTAATTAAATCATAAGCTACTAAATCTGTTACAGTACAATCTGTATCATCACAATCTACTGAAATGGAAGTAGGTACGTCATCAGTACAAGTAAGGGTGCCATCAATACCTGTAGAAGTACCTGCATAAGCACCATTATCACCATTATCATTAGCATTATCATCTGAATTAATTCGGATGCGATCCATCAAATCATAAGCTAAAAAATTTGCTTGAGTACGTAAATAACCAACTTGATTAAATTGTTGCCCTCGAGTTTGTAAAGCCGCCACTCCCAATAAACCGATGGATAAAACTAATAACGCAATTAGCATTTCTAGCATGGTAAAACCAGTGGCTATTTTTTTAATTTGTTTTGACATTATTTATATTCCTCTAATTAGCTACAAGCTGAATGGCAAGAATTATTATTATCACAACTTTTTGTTCTTGCTTTACCTATTCGTCTTAACGTAATTTCTTGTTTTAGAGAATGTTTTTCATTACAAACGATAAATACACAAGTACTATCACAGCTCATACGTTTTACCCGTCCCCGCTCGAATAAAATTGGATTCGTATAAACCAGTTGATCAACTATAATATTGTCTTCAAATTCAAAAAATTTTAGAACTTCAGCATCACTTAGTAAATTATCACCATCAGCATCAATACCTATTTTCCAACCTGCTCCCCATTCATCAGTAGTAATGCTAGTTATTGGTTCAATTACAATAGTTTGAGTAGGATTCAAAATTGATTCACTTTTAGCATAACTAAAAACTCGAATCAATTCATTGGTTTTCGTTGTAATTTTATTATTAGCAATTAAAAATTGCATATTTGGTAAAGCTACAGTAGCTAATATAGCAGCTATGGCTAGAGTTATCATTAACTCAGTCATCGTAAAAGCATTTTGTGTTTTCATAATCTATTATGAATCAATTAAAATAAGTTGTCATTATCTAATGGGATAAGTGGTATGATTTTTTTGATAAACGAACTAAATCAAATTTCACTCTATTATTAATTTTACTACAAAATGTTAAATTTATTTAAATTAAAAAACCTATTTATCTTTATAACTTATTATGATACTTTTGAAATAAATTGTCATCATTTATTAGGATAAGTGGTACGATTTTTTTGATAAATGGACATTTTTTGTAAAATTAATGAATTTATCTTTAAGAAAAG
>JAGLFE010000271.1 GCA_023144675.1 Thiomargarita sp.
CTACATTTTATATGTATTTCTTGGTAAATAGTTACAATATTAGGAACTAAATAAACCTGAAAATCCCATAAAAGCTAATGATAAAATTCCAGCGATAATTAAACTCATAGCAGTTCCTCTAACTATTTGAGGTATATTGGCTAATTCATTTTCCTCACGCAAGCCTGCCATTAATATCAAAGCTAAGGTAAAACCACCACCAGCTCCCAGTGCATAAATTAATCCTTGTAATAATCCATAACCTCTATTGGTAGCAAAAATAGCAAAACCTAAAATAGCACAATTGGTTGTAATCAAAGGCAAATAAATTCCCAAAGCTTTAAATAGGGCGGGACTTAACTTTTTAATCACCATTTCTACAAATTGTACCGTACTCGCAACTACAACGATAAAACTAATTAAACGTAAATAGGGCGCATGAATTAATATATAAGTATTTAAAAACCAGGTACATAAGGCGGTGATTATCATCACAAAAGTACTGGCTAAACCTAATCGAATTGCAGTTTCTAAACGACCTGATACTCCAAAAAATGGGCATAAACCTAAAAAATAAGAGAATACAAAATTATTGATTAATAAAGCACTGATAAAAATCCAAAGTAAATTATCCATTCAGTGATTAGCCTTTTAATGGTTGCATTTGGGTGTTTAGATTTTTCTTCTTTTCAGTTAGCCAATTAAAGCATAATAAAATTAAACCCAACATTATAAAGCCACCAGGCGGTAATAACATTACTATCCAAGGCTCAAAATTAGCTCCGAATAGGGAGAATCCAAATAAAGAGCCATTACCTAATATTTCTCGCACTGCACCTAAAGTGAATAAGGCAAAAATAAATCCAATCGCTGTACCTAATGCGTCTGCAATAGCTAAATTAATTGGATATTTGGAGGCAAAAGCTTCTTGGCGACCTAAAATCATGCAATTTACTACAATCAAAGGCACAAAAGCTCCCAATTCTTTATGAACTTCAGGTATTAATGCTTGTAAAGTGTAATCCGCAACCGTAACAAAAGTCGCAATAATGATGATATAACAGGAAATACGTACTTGTTTTGGAATTACATTTCTAAATAAAGAAACTAAAGCACTAGAACCGACTAACACAAAAAAAGTAGCTAGACCCATTGCCAGTGCATTAATAGCCGTATTAGTAACTGCTAACATAGGACACATACCCAATACTTGAACAAATACTGGATTTTCTTTCCAAATTCCTTTTAGAAATTCATCTTGGGCGTTATTTGGAGACATTCTTTTATAATATGCGTGTGTTTTGAAAAAATTAATAAATATTTTACATCAATTTTATTAAAAATAAACATTTAAATTGATAAATTATTTATTAAGAAATATTTTTTTGGTTGGATAATTTGCTTACTTTATTGATAGCTGTCAACAAACTGGTATAAATGGAGGGGATGTTTCAATGGACTATATTATCCTATAATCGGGATGGAGAAAAAATATTATTTTTTATAGTGATATTTACAAGAAGCAATAATAATAGTTCTATTTTCAACTAATTAAATTGATAATTCGTTGATGTAGTTTTTTGTCTATTTTTGCCCAATCATTAAAATCTTGAAAAGCATTTTCTTCAAAAACAATTTTTTTCATAACAAATCATTTAAATCAACACTTATAAGATTTCTACGATTATTTATATTGTCGATTGCTGTTAATAGTTTTTCTTGATTAATAGGTGAAGCACATAGATAATTTGTTTCATTTTTTTCAGCTTGAGCCGTTTCACAAACTACAATTTCTAGTTCTTTGTGGGCAAATTGAGTTTTCAAGGCGTTAATGAAGTTTATATCTAATTCATCTACATTTGTTCTATAAATATTGTACATTTATTATCTCCAATATATCTTTATTTTCACGATAGTCCTAAAATAGGTAGTGGTAAACCTGTCAGGTCTTTTGAGACCATCACTACTTTGTTCAGGACTACCCAAAATTTATATTATTCGGGTTAATAATCCATAGTTTATATTTTCTATAATGGGTGCATTATGAATGAAAACAACATAACCTGAGCCAGGAGCAACTGTCATCATTTCATCATTTTTATCTGTCAAATGTTCTAAAATAAAAGAAAAATTACCTTGTGGCGTTACTAATTCTAATGAATCTCCAACTCGAAACCGATTTTTAACATTAACTTTTAAACTACCATTTTGATATTCTAATATTTCGCCAACAAATTCCTGCGAACGACTGGTTGAACTAGCATGTTCATAATTTTGATAATCTTCTGAAGCATGGCGACGAAAAAAACCTTCGGTATAACCACGATTGGCTAATTTATCTAATTCTAAAAATAAATCTTTATTAAATGCTTTGTTTTCGATTACATCATCAATTGCTTGACGATAAACTTGGCTAGTTCGTGCAGTATAATAATGGGATTTAGTTCGTCCCTCTATTTTTAATGAATCAATCCCTATTTTCATCAGTTGCTCAACATGATGCACTGCCCGCAAATCTTTAGAATTCATAATATAAGTGCCTTGCTCATCCTCAAAAATAGGCATATATTCTTTAGCTCGTCCCTTTTCTTCTAATAAGTAAACCCCAGTTTCTTTTTCTTGAGCAGGATGTATTTGGTAAGACCAACGGCAAGCATTGGTGCAAGTGCCTTGATTAGCATCTCGGTGGTTCATATAGCCTGATAATAGGCAACGACCCGAATAAGCGATACATAAAGCCCCATGCACAAATACTTCCAATTCAATATCTGGACATTGTTGCCGAATTTCCGCAATTTCCTCTAATGACAATTCACGAGATAAAATAATGCGGCTAATTCCTATATTTTGCCAAAATTTAACGCCAGCATAATTCATCGTATTAGCTTGAACTGACAAATGAATTGGCATATCCGGGTAATTTTCCCGAATTAGTAGAATCAATCCCGGGTCTGCCATAATTAAGGCATCTGGCTGTAATTCAATAATTGGCTTAATATCTCGGAGGAATGTTTTTAATTTGGCATTATGTGGCAGAATATTACTAGTGATGTAAAATAATTTATTTTGTGTATGGGCTTCTTTAATAGCGGTGGCTAAATTGGCTAGTTTGTCGAAATCATTTTCCCGCACCCGTAAACTATAACGAGGTTGCCCAGCATAAACGGCATCTGCGCCATAAGCAAAGGCATAACGCATATTTCTTAAATTACCTGCGGGGGATAAAAGTTCCGTTTTTTTCATGGGGTTGAAATAAGTTGGTTATTTGAATATGAATGAAATACTATTAAACCGTTTGCATTGTTTGGGAACGTACATTATTTGGCTTAAATAAGAGCAGATATATTATTCAAGTTCTCCCACTCGCTTTAGAAAAGTTTGATAAACTGTTTTAGAATACCACCTACCTTTTAAAATCATTTCATCCAATAATGGTTTAATTTCTTTGATTATACCTTTTTGTTTAGCTTTTAACAAAATTGATAAGGTTCTAGTAACATTTAATCCAACATTTTTAGCTATTTTGTAACCAAGATTTTCATCTATTATAACAATATCAACTTCTATTTCTTTAGCGAGTAATATTGTTTCAGCTTCACCTAAATCTAATTGATTTAATAATAGTTCTTGGTATATTTTACCTTGAATAACTTTAATAGTTATATATTCTGATTCTACTTCTTCGTATCCATAACTTTTTTTGGCTTTTATTTCATTGTAAACCGTTTCTGCTATAATAATTTCATCAAAAAGTTCTCTTAAAATATCTAATTTTCCAATAGAAGCCAAAGAAATAATGGGAGTAGTATTAGAAACAACTTTCATGGCAGTTTTTTAGCATCTTCAAATATTTCATCCATTTCTTCTTTAGTGTAGTCGAAGACAAATCCTTGTTCTTTTTTTAATAATTCTATAAATTCAATTTTTGTATAACTTGCTAATTCGGCAGCTTTGCCAAGCGATAATTTTCTATCTTTGTAAAGTGCTAACGCCGATATGAATAATATTTTTTTTAAAAAGTCTTCTTTTGTTTCTTTCAATGATAATAAAATATTTTCTTTAATTTGGAAAGAAATATCAAGTAATCGTTCCGTCATTTTAAATCCTTAATCTTTTTTAGGTGGAATATAAATAAAACTAAATTTTATTGTCCAATTAATTCTTTCCCAATCAGTTTGAAAAATATTATTATATAATATCTTTATCATTTTTAGTCATTGATGCAATTATATTTTTTAAATAGGCGACTTCTTCTTGCAAATAAAGGATTTCTTTTTGTTGATATTTTATTTTTAA
>JAGLFE010000272.1 GCA_023144675.1 Thiomargarita sp.
ATTATCAGTGTAACTATAGTTTAGATGAAATAGAGTTTAGAGGAATTTTATTTTCTTGCAGACAAACACCTAATGACGGATTAACAAAACATGCAAAAATAGAATTTGATAATAGAAATGGTTTGTTGGTAACTGAACAAGAATGTAATCGAAGTTATAATTTGACATCATTTTTAACTTGATAATCAATTTTCTCAACGATTTACATTTATTAGTAAAAAAGTTTTTAACTCCTTTAAGATAATATAGAATGAACCTAACCTTCCGTTTAGCTTGGCGTAATATTTGGCGACAACCACGTCGTACTGGCTTGACTTTAGCGGCGATTGCATTTGCTGCCACTGTACTCATTTTCATGATTACCATCCAGCAAGGTTCCTATCAAATGCTGATTAATAATAATTTAAGGCTACTAACTGGACATTTTCAAATCCAACAAACTGGTTATTTAGAAAAACCCAAAATACGCAATGCCTTCAATCATGCTCAACAACTTGTGGAACAATTACGTTCGTTAAATCATGTGCAACATATTACTCCGAGAAGTTATGGTTTTAGCTTATTAGCTTCTGCAAAGCGTACTTATGGCGTGCAAATTATTGGTGTTGATACACCGATATGAAAGCGATTTATCTATTATTCCCAATCGGATTAAAACTGGGAAATTTTTAACTCAAAATGATGCACAAGAAATAGTAATTGGTAAATCTTTAGCCCATAATCTCAAAGTAATAGTTGGAGATGAATTAACTTTATTAGGTAGCGGTTACGATGGTTCGATTGCCACCTCAGTATTAACGATTGTGGGTATTTTCGACAGTGGAATGCCAGATATTAATCGAGGTGTAGTAGAAATACCATTTAATACTTTCCAAGATATTTTTAGTATGGAACAATTTGCTCATGTTTTGGTGGGAACGGTGGATAATTTAAATAATTTAGAAAATGTGTTGACTCAAATACATAAAAAAATTAATCAAATTAGCTTTTTAAGCAAATCAGAAAAAATCAAATTAGCCATTTTAGATTGGAACACTTTATCACCGGGATTATTGCAAATCATTGAAGCCGATATGGTTAATAGCTGGTTTCTTTACAGTTGTTTAATTTTAATTGTTACATTTAGTATTTTAAACACCTTTTTAATGGCGGTTTTAGAACGCACTCGTGAATTTGGAGTAATGTTGGCACTGGGAGTTAGCCCATTTTTTATTGGAAAATTAGTCATTTTAGAATCTTTTTTGCTTAGTATTTTAGGATTAGCAATTGGAATAATTATTGGTAGTATAATTACCACCTACTTCTATTTTTACGGTTTTAGCTATCCAGGAATGGAAGAAATTGGAGCTCAATTTGGTTTATCGGATCTTATTTTTCCTCAAATGTCTGTATTTAATTTTATTTTAGGTCCTAGCATAATCTTTATTTGTAACTACTCACTGTCC
>JAGLFE010000273.1 GCA_023144675.1 Thiomargarita sp.
ACTTTGTTCAGGACTATCCCCTATTTTTCTTTTAGTTTTTCAAGTATATTTGCAGGTGGAATTCGTAAATCATTGTTATGTTTTTTTAACCCACTGAATACAACAATCAATATCTGTTTTATTAAAATCATTTCCTTTAAATAACAATGGTTCATCCCATAATTTAGCAGCTGCATAGGAAAAACAATCTCCGAAATTAAGCTTTGCTGAATGTTTACCTTTTCCAAAATCACGATATGCTTGACAGGCTATTGTAGTGTGTTCTGCTGTAACAGAAATAATCTCAATTGCAATTTTATCCATAAGTAAATTAAGTGCTTTCACACCGTCATCACCACGCCTATTTTCAATAACAATGGTTGTTTCCACAACTGAAACTGCTGAGATAAGACGTACTTGATCTTGTTCAATGGTTTCAGCTAATTGTTCTGCCTCTGGTTCGGATTCAAGAATAGCTATCAAAGCTGAAGAATCAATGACCATTTACGTTGGTAACCCATTATTATCATAGCTAAGAATATCATTTGGTGTTCTGTCATCTAATAACGGGAGAGAGGAACAATTTTTGCCAATTTTCAATATCTCACTCTTTAAGTCAATTTTATGAGCAGTATTAACTTCTTCAGGCAAAAGCAAAATTATTTTTACATGTCTATGTTTTGCTATTCTGCTTAACAGGTGTGTTGGGATTTGTACTGTATTTCCTGAAATATCAGTTTCAAATTCTACTGCATACATGTTTTCATCCAAAAAGTTAATTTATAAGTGTGTTAGGTAAAACCTGCGAGTGTTTATGTAAAAAGTATGATAAAAGTTAAATGTGTCCAAAATTAAATATTAACTATCAAAAAATAGTAGTCCTGCGCAAAGTAGCGGTAAATTTTATAAGTAGTTTATACTTAACGAATTTTTATGAAAAACACTACATTATTCAGGACTACCCATTCTTATTATCTAATTTTTGATCTAATAACTCAGCATAACATTGTGGATGTCTTGGCATAAATGGTGCGCCATAACAAGCACTAAAATTAGGTTGTGGCTCAGTAATTCCTCTTTCAGTTCCAGCTATTTTAGCAGTATAACCTGAAATAAAGTGATACATCGCCTGCTCTTTAGTCAATTTGGAAACTGGGGGTAACACACCAAATCACCAATCAGGGTTTTAGAGGCATCAGCGGATAAAGTTGTCCAATACCACTTCAAAAAAGATAGCAGTATTACCATCTGCCCCAATATTAGCTGAACAGTGCATAGGTAATACGTCTTTTTCAGGCAATAAATAATTCATCACGCTGAAAATGGATTTCTTCATTTCGCCAGCGTAGCGCGTGCCACTAATTAATATGAGTTTTGGAATTAAAACTTAATTTTTAACTCTTTTAGCCAGAGCTTCGAGTTCTTCAGCAAGTTCGCTGGGGAGTCTGTCACCGAATTGTTCCAGGTGTTCACGGATACTGTCGATTTCGTTTGCCCATTCGCTGTCATTCACAGTGAGAAGTTCATCCATAACTTCTGCAGAAACACCTGCACCATCAAGGTCAAGGTCTTTTGCATTGGGAACATAACCAATTGATGTTTCATTTGCACCAACTTTGCCTTCAACACGTTCCAGAATCCATTTGAGAACGCGAGAGTTTTCACCAAATCCTGGCCACAGGAATTTTCCTTCCGGAGATTTGCGAAACCAGTTAACATAGAAAATGTGAGGCAATTTCTCCTTATCCGTCTTTTCCTGAAAACTGATCCAGTGTTTGAAGTAATCACCCATATTGTATCCGCAAAATGGGAGCATCGCCATTGGATCACGGCGCAAAGAACCGAGTTCACCAGCTGCGGCTGCGGTTTTTTCAGAGGAAGCGATTGCACCCATGAAAGTACCGTGAGCCCAGCTAAAAGCTTCGTGAACCAGCGGAACAACAGATGCGCGACGTCCACCAAAGATAAAAGCGGAGATCGGAACACCTTTTGGATTTTCCCATGCAGGGTCCATCACAGGGCACTGACCCGCAGGAGCAGTAAAGCGTGAGTTTGGATGAGCCGCAACCGTTCCGCTTTCTGGAGTCCATGCTTCTTTTTTCCAGCTGGTCAGTTTTGTAGGAACATCACCATCAATTTCTTCCCACCATATATCACCATCTTCTGTAAGCGCAGTATTTGTAAAAATGGAGTTCTTGGTCATGGAGAGCATGGCGTTTGGATTGGAGAACATGGAAGTACCTGGTGCAACACCAAAAAATCCATATTCTGGATTGATTGCATATAGGCGTCCATCGTCACCAATTTTCATCCAGGCGATATCATCACCAACACATTCTACCTTCCATCCTGGGATGGTTGGCTTCAACATGGCAAGGTTTGTTTTTCCACATGCGCTTGGGAAAGCAGCAGCGATGTATTTTTTCTCTCCGTTTGGAGGAGTAATACCTAGAATCAACATATGTTCAGCTAGCCAGCCTTCATCACGCGCCATGGTCGAAGCGATACGTAGAGCGAAACATTTCTTTCCAAGAAGAGCATTTCCACCATATCCACTTCCGAAAGACCAAATAAGTTTTTCTTCAGGAAAGTGACAGATATATTTTTCAGGGTTACATGGCCATGGAACATCTTCCTGTCCCTCTTTCAATGGCGCTCCAACCGTGTGAATACAAGGAATGAAATTACCATCATCACCCAGAACATCCATTGCCGCTTTACCCATGCGAGTCATGATTCTCATGTTTGCAACTACGTATGGTGAATCGGTAAGTTCAACTCCAATGTGGGAAATATCAGAACCCAGTGGTCCCATGCTAAATGGGATGACGTACATGGTACGTCCCTTCATGCATCCTCTGGAAAGGTCCGTCAAGATATTTTTCATTTCTTCAGGATTTTTCCAGTTGTTGTTTGGTCCTGCGTCGACTTCATTTTTTGGACAAACAAATGTTCTGTCTTCAACACGAGCAACGTCGTTAGGGTCAGATACACACCAATAGCTGTTTGGGCGTTTTTCTTCATTTAGTTTTTTAAACGCTCCTGCTTTTACCAGGAGTTGTGCCATGCGGTCGTACTCTTCTTCCGAACCATCGCACCAAACAACTTTGTCTGGTGTGGTCAATTGGCGAACTTCTTCGACCCAATCCAACAGTTTTTGGTTATTTGTCATCGTAGTCATATAGGCGGTCCTCTATTAAAAATTAAAGAAAATATACACCCTTCATTTTAATCCAAAAGTAGTGGACAATTTAAAGGGAGAAAAATACAGGGCACAAAGCCCCACGTAGGTTTAAAATACCTTATAAACCTGGTGTTATTTTACCACCAAACTGTTAAGAAGGGAGAATTATTGAGCTTTAGAAACGGTATCAAGAAGTAGCTCGAAATTTTTTATATTATAATTCCCACTCTCCTTCTATTGAGTAAAATACTCAAAACTTTTAAATTGTATCATAAAATTGAGATAATTGATATTATTTTTTATAAATAATTGATTTAATTAATAATTTATCTATATGATAACTAATATTTATTGGTGCATATTTTTATAAAATTATTATAATAATCAATAATTTACACTAAAAAAAAATTTTACTTTTGCTAACTAAACTTAGTTTTATTTTAGAATTTAATAATTAACTTATAAAATAGCAATTAGTATAAACTTAATTAAGTTAAATCAATAAGTTATGAGATTATTAATATAAATTTTTACTTACTAATAGACTATTTTTTTTATAAATGGTTTACTTAATTAAAATTAATATTCACATTATTTTGTTGATAAAAATAGTTGGTTTTAATGTAAAATTAATAGTTCGGACAGTTAATTTAGGTTTATTTAAAATACTGAGTAATTGAAAATCAAGTGTTTTTAAATTTATTTCATAAATAAAAAATATTTTAATAACAGTAAGTTATAAGAGCCAATGGAACTATTATTGTAAAAAAAACGACAGAAAAATATCTAACTTACGTTTAAGAAATTAATGTGGATCAAAAGTTAAAGATATTAAATTGCACTATTCAATAGCATTTATTTTAACATTTGATTAATAATGTAGAACTTTAATAAAAGGAAATCGTTATGAAACGAAGTCAAGAAATACTCACTCTTTCCACTGTTATAGCAATGTTTTTTACTTCATCAACTTGGGCTGGTAATGGTCCTCCAATAGAAAATAGGCAATTAAATTGTACAGAAAATGGAGAATGTACAAATAATCAACAACAACAATCTTTGGCTGGTAATTATTTAACTGATTCTGAGGATGCTTTTTTATCTGAACCAAAACAGGCTAACTCTGACAATGGAGCGCATAATAACCAACAAGGTTCACAAGAAAATTGCATGGATGAAGATTGTTCGTTGTTAGAATTGGCTGAAATAAGTGAAGCTGAAATTGCAACACTTTTATTCATGCGTGAAGAAGAAAAGATGGCTAGAGATGTTTATATTACTCTTTATGAAGTTTGGCAAACTCAAATATTTACTAACATTTCCCAAGCTGAACAACGACACATGGAGCAAATAAAGGCATTGATGGATGGTTATGAATTACCAGATTCAGCTTTAGAAGAAATCGGTTTATTCGCAAACTCTGATATTCAAGCCTTGTATGATAGTCTTATTGAACGTGGTAGTATTTCACAGCTTGAAGCCTTTCAAGTAGGTGCTTTAGTTGAGGAAGTTGATATAGCCGATTTGGAAAATGCTATTGCCGAAACTGAAAATCCAGCATTAGAAAAGCTGTACACTAATTTAATGAATGGTTCTTATAGTCATTTACGTAGTTTTGTACGTAATATCGAATCCTTGGATAATACTTATCAGGTACAATATTTGCCTCAAGAAGAAGTTGATTATATTCTTAATCCCGCAACTGCTAACCCAGGAATTGCTATAAATGTTGATGATTCTCAAATAACTGCCACCAATGCTCAATTTAAACCGTTAATAAAAAATCAAAATGGTAGCCATAATAATGGTGCGGTTTTTGCGCAAAATGATGAGATTACCCTAGCTACGACTTTCCGACCTGACACTACTCATATTGGACAAAATGCTGATTTATTAACAGCGGCAACTTTTACTCCTGTTGGTGATAATCGGCAAAGTATGTTTATGCGCGGTAAAAATGGTAATTGGCAACAATGGGATGGTGATTTAAATAATGTTGTTGTTTCTCAAACTCAACAGAAATTGAGTGTTAATCAAAGGTTTGAAATTTATCAGGGTTCTTTACCAGCTGGAAAATATCAAATTTCAACAGCTTATCGTTTACAAAATGGTACATTTATATTAGATGAACAACCAATGAATTTTTCGGTTAAATAGTTTTTTTGGCAATATTTTAAGTGCTGAGTTTTTTTTATTACTCAGCTTATAATTCACAAATGTAACTATTTCTACCAATTAAACTTTAAATGCG
>JAGLFE010000274.1 GCA_023144675.1 Thiomargarita sp.
ACTTAGGAAAAGTTGAGCATCGCGTTAACAACTATTAAATATAAGGAAAATATTATGTATAAACCAACTTATTATTCTTTATGGGCTTATTTATTTTTATTGTTAAGTCCATTAACTCAGGCAACTTTAGGTACACAGCAATTAACGCATGTTGTACCTAGTTTAGCTCCGATGTTGAAACAAACTATGCCAGCGGTGGTAAATATATCATCTAGTCAAACTCAGGTGATAAATAATCCTCTGTTTAACGATCCATTTTTTCGTCGCTTTTTTAATATTCCAGAGCAGAAGCGGGAAAAGCAAAGTCGAGGTTCTGGCGTAATTATTGACGCACGGCGTGGTTACGTGATTACTAATGACCATGTTATTGAGAAAGCAGATAAAATATCGGTTACTTTGCTAGACGGTCGGAAATTAAAAGCGGAATTAATTGGAACTGACCCAGAAACTGACATTGCTTTATTAAAAATACCCAGCGACAATTTAACTGCCTTATCTTTAGGTGATTCGGAAAAATTACAAGTAGGAGATTTTGTCGTAGCGATTGGCAATCCTTTTGGCTTAGGGCAAACGGTTACATCTGGCATTGTTAGTGCATTAGGACGTAGCGGTTTGGGCATCGAAGGTTACGAAGATTTTATTCAAACTGATGCTTCGATTAATCCTGGCAATTCAGGTGGAGCTTTAGTCAATTTAGAGGGACAATTAATTGGTATTAATACCGCTATTATTGCCCCTGGAGGCGGAAATGTTGGGATTGGCTTTTCTATTCCTAGCAATATGGTTAGTCAAATTATTGGACATTTAATTGAATTTGGGGAAATACAACGTGGAACTATTGGCATCCAAATACAAGATTTAACTCCCGAATTGGCTCAAGCTTTTTCCTTGAAAAATAGTAAAGGCGCAGTTATTTCTCAAGTAAAAACAGGTACATCAGCAGATACAGCGGGATTGCGTTCAGGGGATATTGTTATTTCGGTTAATGAGAACCAAATTGACTCGGCGACTGATCTGCGCAATCGACTTGGTTTAATGCGGGTTGGGGAACGGGTTAAAATAACGGTAATTAGAAATAAATATACTAAGAATTTTTATGTTCGTATTACGGATAATAAAGTACAAGGTGGTGATATTAGCCTTTGTTTAGATGGTACAACTTTGCGGGATACTTCAGCTGGAATCAAAATTGAAAAAGTAGAACCTAGAAGTAATGCAGAGAAAATTGGCTTAGAAAAAGCTGATATTTTAATTGGATTTAGCCGTCGCAAAGTGGAAAATTTAGCTGAATTAAAGCAATATTTTAACCGGTATCACCCACGTAGTCTTGAGATTCAGCGAGGAAATGAAACCTTGTCGATTCGGATAGATTAATATGACTAAAGGCTTTACTTTACTTGAATTACTGATTGCCCTAACTTTATCTGTGATGGTCATGGTATTGCTTGCAATGGGTATGAGTACAGTGTTAAAAGAATGGACTCGTTCAGGCGATCAATTAGAAACAAGTATTGATAAAGTATTAGTTTTATTACAAATCGAACGTGCCTTAGCTGGAGCATTTCCTCATACTTATCGAGATGAAGATGAAAATAAGCAATATATTTTTTTTGAAGGCGATGAAGAGCAAATAAGTTGGGTTTCTACGATTTCACCTGGTAGAAAGTCCGGTTTAACCGCTTGGCAATTAATGGCAAGTGAAGAAATAGATTCAGCAATTGAAATTAGAGTAGTACCAGCTTTTGCGACTGACCCAACTGAAAATTTAGCAGAGCAAGCAACAACGGTTACCGCTTTAGATGGTTATCGAGCTTATTTTGAATATCTTTATGTTGATAAAAAAATTGAGGAAGATTCTGAATGGTTTGATGAATGGTCAGCAAAAAAATTGCAGGCTTTACCTAATGCAGTCCGAGTTCGATTGGAAAGTCAAGATGACCAGTCAGCAGATTCTTTAGAAATAGTCGTGGCTATTCAAGCCAACCAACATAAAACAATTCGTCCAATTAAACCTTAGTTAGACAACAGATAAAATATTAACAATATAGGATTCAGAATTTTATACAAGCGCATAGTATTTAATTAACACTCTTTTATAGAGAACTATCTAATTCATAAAAACTTTAGAAAATGCTGGGTTTTGCTTTAATTCTACCCAGCCAATAAATTTTCTAATTAACTATATTTACAACAATGCTATTGCTAATTAATAACCACCTTTACGCTTACTTTCAGGTAAACCGCCTATTTTAGCAGCCTGTTTTGAAGGTCCCATAGGAAATAGTTGGTAAATAACTTTCGTATCTATTTTCTTTTCATCCCATATTTTTTGCATGGTTTTGGTCATGTTACGCATATTAGGCTGATTACCAGCATTATTAATATACTCATCCCGCAAGTAGTTAATAACATCCCAATGACGTTGGGTTAAATCGTCAATTCCTTCATTTTTAGCAATCAATTTACCTAAATCTTCACTCCAATCATCCAAATCAGCTAAATAACCATTAGCATCAACTTCGATTGTATCTCCATTAACTTCATACGCCATATTTGTTTATCCTCTTTAAAATAAATTGTGAAAATTAAATCACCGAATATGATTTTTTTAAAAACTTATCAATAAATTAAGTTGTTTTAATCAAAATTTATAATGTAAATATTACAACCCAAATAGATATAGTGTAAAAAATTGGAATAACAATAATTATTGCTATTATTTGATTAATTAATTATAATAACATTTAAGTATAAATATTTTTTAAGGATATAATTAAACATTAAAATACATTTTTGTACTTAAATAAGTAAATTTTTTGGCTAATCTTCAATTTTAATCTTGTATTTAACATTTATTTGAATTATTTTTTTATTTATATATCGGATTAAATATAGATTAAAAAAATTATTGAATAATAATTAAACTTATAATAAAAATATTAATTTAATTGATATTATTTTACTTACTGAAGTTACGCAGATATGAAAAATTGAAAACCAAATGTTATAAGGCTTATGAAAATTAAATACAGATAGATATAAAATATAAAGTCTTATATTTTCTTGGTTTCTATTTTATTTGCGTAACTTCAGTTACTTATAGATAATTTTGTGAGAGCCTCAAGTTATTTTTTTATTAAATTTATCTTATAAATTAAGTATATTATTATTTTTAATAAAAAGCTTAGATTAGAACATTTTGTAACTAATGTTACGTAGATAAAAAAATTGGAACTGAAAATAGGCTTATTAATAAAGGTTGCTAAAATTTAAAATAAACGAAAAATATTTAAATTTAATCTGCGTAACTTCAGTTATTAAAGTAATAAAAAGTATTTATAGCGCATGAGGCTAGGTTATTATGCAAAAAGAAAGTTGTTTATTGATTGTTGATGATGATGAAAGAGGGCGTAATGCGTTAAAAATTTTATTGACGCAAGAAAATTATCGACTTAATTTTGCAACCAATGGTATTGAAGCATTAACTTTAGCTGCTAAAATAATGCCCGATCTTATATTGTTAGACTTAATGATGCCAGGCATGGATGGATTTGAAGTTTGTAAACGTTTAAGAATACATCCACAATTATCAGATGTGCCTATTATTATGCTAACGGCATTAACAGATCGTAAAACACGCTTAACTGGAATAGAAGCAGGTGCGGATGATTTTATTACCAAACCATTTGATAAGGTTGAATTATTAACCCGTGTTCGTACTATTACCCGCCTTAATCGCTATCGCCACTTATTAGCTGAACGTATTCGTTTTGAATGGGCAGTTGAGCAATCAGATGATGGTTATCTATTATTAGGTATTGATGATGGAATACAATATGCTAATTCGGGAGCGCGTTTATATCTAAATTTATTAAATGATAGTGGTTTATTTGATAAAAAATTCTTGAAATATGTTGAACACCAAAATTTTAAATGTGAACCAACTATTGCTTGGGAAAATTGGCCACATCCGAATGTGGGAGCGGTATCACGTTATTTAGTACGTCCAGAAACCAATCAAAATTCATCATTATGGTTACAAGTTGATATTTTGGAATTACCGAATGATAAGATTAGTAATAACCAATTGGTTCGTTTACGAGATGTAAGTGAACAAATGAATTTGCAACGACAGATGTGGACTTTTCAAACCTTAGTTTCACATAAATTACGTGCGCCTTTAAATGGATTGGTGGGTTTACAAATATTAGAACAAACGAAAATGGACTTGTCTAGTGCGCAAGCGCATTCTCTACTTAATATTGCAAGAGAAAGTGCTAAACGTTTGCAGGAACAAATTTTAAATATTTTACAATATGTTGATTCTTCAAAAATTTTACTGCAAAAAGATAAAAACTTTAATCTAGGTAAATTAACC